>NZ_CZVS01000044.1:0-69249 GCF_001535985.1 Candidatus Kryptonium thompsonii
CCAAGTGTTTTCAGAGACCTTGCGTTTGTAGTTGATGAAAGTGTTCCAGTTGGAGAGGTTGAAAATGCAATAAAAGAAAAAGCAGGTGCGGTTTTAAAGTCCATTCGTCTTTTTGATATTTATAGAGGTGAAAGAATCGGAGAGGGAAAGAAAAGCGTTGCTTTCTCTCTCGAGATTCTATCGAAGGAAAAAACATTAACTGATGAGGAAGTAAATGAGTTAATTCAGAAAGTCGTTAAGTATGTTGAACAAAAGTTTGAGGCTAAACTTAGGAGTTATTGAGCTTGGAAGGGATGGAGAGTAAAAATAGTAAGTTAAATTTTACGAATCTGATCGAAGAGCTTCAAGGGAAATTTGATAGAGTCTTTGAGTATGTGCAGAGCTTGAAGAGTGAGAATGAAAGTTTGAAGCATAAAATAGAATCACTTGAAACAGAAATTGAAAAGTTAAAACGGGAAAATGAAGAACTGAGAAAGAACGGAGTTGTTTTGTTTAGTGAAGTGGAAAGAGAGGAGTTAAAGAAGAAAATAGCATTTTTGTTGGAAAGAATTAATCAGTATCTTTGAAAAATTTTTCTGACGCTGGTTTCTTCCTAGTTTTAAAAATTTAGAAAATAAACTTTGAAGAGAACTTGGAACTTCCACACTCAAAGATCGTGAAGGTAAAAATCTTTGATAGCGAATACACCTTGAAAGTTGAGGATGAAGAACTCGCATATAAGGCTGCGGAATATGTTGATAAGATGATGAGAGAATTGCACGATAAATTGCCGAATCAATCCATCTTGACAATTGCAATTTTGACGGCTTTGAATATAGCTGAAGATTTATTTCGCGAGAGAAGAGATGTGGGATGTATTGAAGGTGAGATAGAGGATTTGTTGCGCGGTCTATCTTCCAAGGTTGATAAAATGTTAAGCTTATAACCGCGCTGTCAGCTTAGTTTAAGCTTAGGGGAGAACCAGCGTCAGTGCTCGAAGGGTAGCCTGGCTCTTGGATGCGGATTACAGGCCACGATCCCACGAAGAAGAAGTGGGATTCCGCTGTCCTGGTTTAGCCAGGACTTAAAAAGGCGGACGGTGGAAGTAAGAAGTATCCAGGCAGGCACCGGTTCTCACTGTTAAGCTTGCTAAGCTGGCAAGCGCGGTTTTATTTTTAAAGTTATTTGAAAAAAAATTTTCGGAGGAATAAGGATATGGTTGTATACATAATTGTTTCTGTCATCGTTTTGTTTGCATTCTTTCTTGGATGGTTTTTCCATTCAAAGGTTGAAGAAAAAAAGATTGGAACTGCTGAAGCTAGAGCTCAAAAAATAATTGAAGACGCTGAACGTGAGGCAAACAATATTAAGAAAGAGAAACTTCTCGAGGTAAGAGATGAATGGTTTAGAAAAAAACAAGAATTTGAAACAGAAGTAAATCAAATAAAGCAGAAACTCCAATCTTATGAAAAACAACTTTTGGCAAAGGAAGAAAAATTAAATGAAAGGGCTGAGGAATTAAATCGAAGGGAGCGTGATCTTAACAAAGTTCAACAACAGCTTGAGGAACAGAGAAAATCAATTGAACTTAGACAAAAAGAGATTGAGCAAATAATTGAAGAGCAAAAAGCTCAGCTTGAAAAAATTGCTGGTTTAACTCGCGATGAAGCAAAGAAGATACTTATTGAAAGTATGGTTTCTGAAGCGAAAGCTGAAGCAGCCAAGATAATTCGAGAAATTAGAGAACAAGCAAAAGAGGAAGCGAAGAAGGAAGCTCAAAAAATTATAGTTCAAGCAATTCAAAGAACAGCTGCTGACCATTCCGTTGAGACGACAGTCACCGTTCTTCATATTCCGAATGATGAATTGAAAGGAAGGATAATCGGCAGAGAAGGGAGAAATATTCGAGCTTTTGAGCAGCTTACGGGTTGCGATATAATTGTTGACGATACGCCTGAAGCAGTTATAATTTCAGGTTTTGACCCATTTAGAAGAGAAGTTGCGAAGATTGCGCTTGAAAGGTTGCTTGCCGATGGAAGGATTCACCCAGCTCGAATCGAGGAGGTAGTTGAAAAAGTCAAGCAGGAACTTGAAGAGGAGATGATAAAAGTCGGAGAGAATACTTTACTTGAGCTTGGAATTCATAATGTTCATCGTGAGATTGTTCGACTTGTTGGTAAGATGAAATATCGCTCAAGCTATGGTCAAAATGTTCTGCAACACAGCATAGAAGTTGCATATCTTGCAGCGATAATGGCGTCGGAACTTGGGCTTGATTCGCATCTTGCGAAGCGAGCTGGATTATTCCATGATATAGGTAAAGTCGTCGACAAGCAAGAGGGACCCCACGCGTTGATAGGTTATGAAATTTTAAATAGATATGGAGAGCATCCTATTGTTGTCAATGCAGTTGGTTCTCATCATGAAGATATACCGATGGAATCACCGATCGCTGCAATAGTTCAAGCAGCTGACGCGATAAGTGGAGCAAGACCTGGTGCAAGAAGAGAATCTGTCGAAGGTTATGTCAGAAGATTGCAAAAACTTGAAGAGATAGCAAAATCATTTGAAGGCGTTGCAAAAACTTATGCAATTCAAGCTGGTCGTGAGGTCAGAGTTATAGTTGAACCTGATAAGGTTGATGATAATCTCGCTGATCAACTTTCGAGGGACATTGCGGCGAAAATCCAAGAAGAGATGGAATATCCAGGGCAGATCAAAGTTACAGTTATAAGGGAAGTTCGTTCTGTGGCTTATGCGAAGTAAAGTTAACGGCGGGGGTTAACCCCGCTTTTTTTATTTTCTTTGCAAAAATTTTAATTTTCAGAAAAAAATAATTTGAAAAGTTGCAGTTCAAGCATGGAATACTGACAGTTGGAGTAACTGGGGGGATTGGATCGGGTAAAACAACCGTGTGCAAAATTTTTGAAGAATTTGGGGCAAAGGTGATTTACGCTGATGAAGTGGCAAAGAGAATTATGGAGGAAGATGAAAAGTTGAAAAGAAAAATTAAGAAACTTTTTGGCGATGAAGCCTACATCGGGGGAAAGCTTAACAGAAAATTTATATCTGATGTCATCTTCTCAGATGAGAAAAAGAGAAAAGTACTTGAATCCATTGTTCATCCAGAGGTTATAAAGAAAATCATAACGGAGTTTAAAAAAATTTCAAAGAATGAAAACCAAAGTTTTGTCATAGTTGAAGCTGCACTTATATTTGAATCTGGGTTCGATAAAGAACTTGATTATGTTGTTGTGGTTGATGCTGATGAAGAGTTAAAAATTAAAAGAATTATGGAGCGAGATAATTGCACAAGAGAGGAAGTTTTAAAAAGGATGAAGGCGCAAATGAGCCAATCTAAAAAGAGAAGCCTTGCTGATATCGTGATACAAAATGATGGGGATATTGAGGCATTAAGGGAAAGGGTAAAATTTCTTTATTCACTTTTTCAAAAGATTTCAAAACCAATTGGAGAGAATTAATGCAAGTTTTGGAGATTGAGAGAGATTTACTTTTTCAAACTTACAGACGGCTTAGGATTTATGTTAAGTATGGTGAAGGGGTTTACCTTGTCGATTTTGATGGCAGAAGATATCTTGACATGATAGCTGGCATCGGAGTTAATGCGCTTGGTTATGGAAACGATAGAGTTAAAAGAGCGATTTTGGATCAGGTTGAAAAATATATTCATTTATCAAATCTTTTCGTTCAAGAGCCGCAACTTGAGCTTGCGGATTTACTTCTAAAAATATCGGGTTATAAAAAGGTTTTCTTTACAAACAGTGGCACTGAGGCGATTGAGACGGCGATTAAACTTACAAGAAAATGGGGAAAGAAATTTGGGAAGAATGAAATTGTAGCGTTTTCAAATTCATTCCACGGTAGGACGATGGGTGCGCTTTCGCTTATGGATAAGATAAAATATCGTGATGGGTATGAGCCATTTCTGCCAGAAATTTATATCGCAAAGTATAACGATGTTGAGGATATAGAAAAGAAAGTTAACCACAGAACAGCGGGGGTTTTTCTTGAGTTTGTTCAAGGTGAGGGAGGGATAATACCTGCTGATGAGAGATTTGTGCAGAAAATTTTTGAGCTTCGGGAAAAGTTTAATTTTCTTGTCGTCGCAGATGAAATTCAAAGTGGCTTATGGAGGACTGGAACCTTTTTTGCTTTTGAGCATTACGGTGTTAAGCCAGATGTCGTTGCGCTTGCAAAACCTCTCGGCGGTGGATTACCGCTTGGGGCTGTGCTTGGGAATGAAAGGGTTGCTGATGTATTTACACTTGGGACACATGGTTCAACTTTTGGTGGAAATCCCGTAGCTTGTTCAGCAGGTTGCGCAGTCATAAAGGAAATTCAAAATGGAATAATTGATAATGTTAAAGAAATTGGAAACTATCTCCGTGAAAGGCTTTTAAAGCTAAAAGATAAACATGGCGAAATTGTAAAAAATATTCGCGGTATCGGTTTGATGATTGGGGTTGAACTTAGCACTGAATGTTTCAACATTGTTGATCGTCTCATTGAGAAGGGTGTAATTGTAAATTGCACAAGCAACAATGTTATAAGGTTATTGCCACCACTTATCATAGAAAAAGAACATGTTGATTTATTTATTGAAAAATTTGACGAGGTTTTAAACGAAATCAAACAACAAAGTTTAAGGAGTTGAAATGAAGGGAAAGAAATTAAAAATCTGGACCGAGAAGGATTATCTCGATTGGGTTAAACAAGAAACACCTTTAAAAGAGAAATATTTTGCGATGTATTCAACGGTATGGGATGCGGTTGTGACAAACCCGAACCTTATGACGATCCCGTTTGATGACCATATGGTTCACCGTGGCGATGGGGTTTTTGATAATTCTCTCGTCGTCAATGGAAAAGTTTACCTTCTTGATGAGCATCTTGATAGGATCATTCGCTCTGCGACTGCCATCGGCATTAAAATTCCGCTGTCAAAGCAAGAGATGAAGGATATAATTCTCGAAACGATTGCGATAACAGGAAAGCGGGATTGCATGGCTAGATTCTGGATTTCAAGAGGGACTGGTGGTTTTAGCGTTTATCCTGATGAATCGCCAAAGGGGCATTTTTATCTTATCATAACTTCATCACCAAATTACCCTGCGAGGTATTATGAGGAAGGTTTAAGTGTTGTGACAAGTCCATTTCCATTAAGACAGCCGTTTACGCCTCAAGTAAAAAGTTGCAATTACCTTGCGAATGCAATGATGGAATTCTTTGCGCATAATGTTGGTGCTGATACAGCAATTGCAATTGATTCTGAAGGTTATCTTACGGAAGGTTCAAATAAAAATGTTGCAATTGTAACTCGGGATGGGATTTTTAAATATCCACGGCTTGAAAAAGTTTTACATGGGACGATGCTTAAGAGAGCAATCTATTTTGCCAACTTGCTCAAAGGTGAGGGAATTTTAAAAGATGTAATTTCAACGGACATTCCAATAAGTGAAGCATATAACAGTGCTGAGATGATGTTTTTCAGCACAACGCTTATTGTGGCTCCGATTGTAAAATATGACGGCATCACGATTGGCGACGGTAAACCAGGTGAAATTTATAAACGACTTAGAGAAATGTTTAAAAAAGATATGACTGAAAACAGTGAAGTTTTAACCCCGGTTGATTATGACTAAATGTGAGCCCGGGAGGGATCGAACCTCCGACCTCCTGCTTAAAAGGCAGATGCTCTACCACTGAGCTACGGGCCCAAAGCATTGTAAATATACAAAATTTTTACTTCCTACGCAAATTCCACCCCTTGAAAATTTGGCATTTATTTTGTTATAGGTTATATTTTAAACAAATACAAAACTTTGCGGTTTATGGAAGACCCAAACCTAAAAATTGAAAGGATTAGACGGAAGCTTGGGATTGATACAAGACTTTGCGTGTTTGAGTTATCTGAAGGTTTCCTTAAAATATCTGATGCAAAAATAATTAAAAGCGCTGGTAAGCTAATCAAACATTATTTTATCAAAACCCCCGTTAAACTTTTACCTGATAAGGAACTATCTCTAAGGTATGGCGTTTGCAATGTTGGAACTGCTCCCGTCTTTAAAGAGCCATCTATGAGAAGCGAACAAACAACCCAAATTATATTGGGTGAAACTTTTGATGTCCTTGAAATTAAAGATGATTGGGTTAGGATAAGGTTGCATTTTGATGGATATATTGGTTGGGTTTACAAGCCGCAAATGGCTTTAATGGATTCGGGTAAATTTTCAGAGTATATGAATAAACCCAAAGTTGAGTTTACTTCGAATTTCGGCTTCGTTTATTCAAAACCTGATGTTAATTCAACTACTTTAAGAGATGTTGTCGTTTGTTCTGTTTTAAATTATCTTGGTTCAAAAGATGGTTGGTTGAAGGTTGAACTTCCTGATGGAACTTATGGATTTATCAGAAAATCGGAAGCAAAACAATTCAAAGCTGTGAAGAAACAAAATATAAGCGATATAATCCAAACGGCGAAGAGGTTTCTTGGTGTATCTTATGTGTGGGGCGGAAAAACTCCAAAAGGTTTTGATTGTTCTGGATTTGTCCAAACTGTTTACAGGATAAATGGAATTCAATTGCCGAGAGATTCGGATATGCAGTGGGAGGTTGGAAAATATATTGGGAAAAATTTTTCAAAGTTTAAAAAGGGCGACCTTTTGTTTTTTAGTTCGGATGGCAGAAGGATAACACATGTTGGAATTTTTACAGGTAGAGGTAAAGAAATAATTCACGCTTCAGGGTTTGTAAGGTTAAATAGCCTTGATAAAGGAAGCGGTCTTTATAGCGAACGTCTTGAGAGAACTTTTGTGGGTGCAAGAAGAGTTTTTAATTTTAAAAAACAGGAAATAGTTTAAATTTTTCAGTGGAGGTGAGTTAAATTCAAGGGAGAAGTTCAATTCAAATTTCGTTTATACGAGAAAAAAGGAGATGGGATATCAAGCCCGTTGGACAAAAAGGTTCTCGTTTTAAATCAAAATTATGAGCCGATGAGTATATGCCCTGTTAGAAAGGCAATTAATTTGATTTATCTTGGCAAGGCAGAACTTATCGCAGCGAAGGAAGGACAATACATAAGGTCTGTTTCGTATTCGATTCCTTTCCCGACGGTTGTCAGGCTTGCATATTATATTCATATGCCATATCGGAGGATAATTTTAACTCGGAAAAATATTCTCAAAAGGGATAACCATAGGTGTCAGTACTGTGGGCGCACAGGCGTTCCGCTTACAGTTGATCATGTCATCCCTAAGTCAAAAGGTGGGGAAGACACATGGGAAAATCTTGTTTGTGCATGTGTGCAATGCAACAATAGAAAGGGCGATAGAACACCCGAAGAGGCAGGGATGAAGTTGTTGAGGAAGCCAATGCGACCCAATCCAATTCTTTTTATCAAGAATTTTGTCGGTGAGATCGACGAAAGTTGGAAGCCGTATCTATTCTTGTGAGAATCAAACAGTTCTTGAAAATATAGGTTTTTCCCTCATCATTTTTTCGATGTACGCATCAAAGCACATGGCGATATTCCTTATCACGAGTCGCCCCATCAGGGTTACGATTATTTTATCATCTGTTAATTCAACAAGCCCATCTTCAATGAACTCTTGAAGCTTCGGAATTGAATCGGCAAAGTATTCATCAAAGTTTATATTGAACTTTTTCTCAACTTCACTTTTCGTGAGTTCCATATCGCACATCAATCGCATTATTACATGTTTTCTTATGATGTCGTCCTGATTCATTCTATAGCCGATGGCTGTCGGAAGTTTACCTTCGTCAATCCTTGCGTAATAATCTTTCAATTCCTTATAATTTTGTGCGTATATGTTTTGAAATTGGCTTATCGCAGACATTCCGAAGGCATAAAGATCAGCTCCAGCTCTGGTTGAGTATCCTTGAAAATTTCTATAAAGTGTTTTTTCCTTTTGGGCAATTGCAAGTTCATCATCTGGTTTTGCGAAGTGGTCCATTCCAATGTAGATGTAGCCAGCGTCGGTGAGTTTTTCTATCGTCATTTTCAAAATTTGCAGTTTAATCTCAGGTGCTGGCAAATCTTCTTTTTTTATGACGCGTTGATGTGGTTTAAGCCATGGTACATAAGCAAAGTTAAAAACCGCAAGTCGTTCGGGGGAAAGTTCAATCACTTTATCGATTGTTTTCTCAAATGATTCAAGAGTTTGAAAAGGCAAACCGTAAATTAAGTCAAGGTTTATGCTCTTAAATCCAAGTTCACGCGCCCAATCTATCGCTTGTTTTGTGATCTCCTCGGGTTGGATTCTGTTTACTGCTTTTTGAACTTTTGGATCAAAATCTTGTACCCCCATGCTTATTCTGTTAAATCCAACCTCGCGAAATGCTTTCATATGTTCGTAAGTTAAACCGCGCGGGTCAATTTCAACCCCAACTTCAGGGTCATCAACATATTGAAATCTCTCGTTTATAAATTCCCCAAGTTCCTTTATCTCATCTGGATTAAGATAAGACGGAGTTCCACCGCCCCAATGTAGTTGGGTTACTTTTCTTTTGGGTGAAATTAATTTCCAAACCATATCAATTTCTTTTTCAAGATAGTCAAGATATTTTCTTATCGTTTCGCGTCTGTGTGTTACAAGCATATTGCACCCGCAGAAATAGCAGAGCGTATCGCAAAAGGGTATATGGAAATAGAGCGATAAATCAGCAGTTGAATTTTGGAGATTATTTTCAACGATTGCATTTTTGTAATCATCTGGACCAAAATCTTTTGAAAAAGCAGGGGCTGGTGGGTAACTCGTATATCTTGGTCCAGGACGATCGTATTTTTTCAAAAGCTCTATATTGATATTTTCAAACTTCATGGCTCATTTGCATTTATTTTGTGGTAATTTTTGCTTTTCGTTTTAACTGTTTCGACAAGAACTTTCACATTTTCAACTGGGGTGTCAGGCAGGATACCATGACCAAGGTTGAAAATATGTCTGTTGCCAATTCCATATTTTTCAAGAATTTTCATTGCCTCATGTGCAACTATCTCTGGCTCGGAAAGGAGAATCACTGGATCGAGATTTCCTTGAATTGAGATTTTTTCATGAGATTTTTCTCTTGCTTTTTTTATATCAAATGTCCAGTCAATACTTATAACATCGCACCCTGTATTTATGATTTCCTCAATCCATTGCCATGTCCCCTTGGAAAATAAGATCACAGGGATTTCATCAAATTTTGATTTAATCCTTTCAATTACATACGCGATGTATTTGAGAGAGAATTCTTTAAATTCATCGTAACTTAAAATTCCACCCCATGTATCAAATATCTGAACTGCGTCAGCTCCATATTCAATTTGTGCGATTAAAAAATCTGAAACCGCAAGTGTGATTTTTTCAAGTAATTTGTGTGCGAGTTTGGGTTTTAGGTAGATTAACAATTTTGCATTTTTGAAATCTTTTTCCTGCTCACTTTCAACCATATACGCAAACAATGTCCAAGGCGAGCCAGCGAAACCAATTAATGGAACATCAATATTTCGTTTTGTTAATTCAATGGCATTTAACACATATTTTAATTTTTCAGTTGGATCGGGAATGCAAAGATTTGCGATGTCAGATTCACTTTGAATATATCTCTCAAATCGTGGTCCTTTACCCTCATCGATATAAAGTTTTAATCCCATCGCTTCGGGTAGGACGAGAATATCGGAGAAGATTATTCCTGCGTCAACCCCGATTATTTCGATAGGTTGGATCGTTATCTCCGATGCAAGTTCGGGAGTTTTTATCATTGTAAGAAAGTCGTATCTCTGCCGTATCTTTCTATATTCAGGTAAATATCTCCCCGCCTGACGCATTATCCATATCGGCGTTCTCTCTATTTTCTCACCTTTGCATGCCTTTAAAAATATATCGTTTTTCAATTTTGAGCGAGCAATTTTGTTTTCTCTTCATTCATAAGTTCAGCTAAAAGTTTGGCGTTTGGCTTCGGTGAAAATTTCATCGGATTTATATCAACATTTAATCCAAATTTTTCGCATTCTTTTAGCGTTGTCTGGCCAATCACTGCTATTTTTTGACCGTTGAATTTTATATTATTGAAAATCTCAAAAAAATTTCTCACGCTTGACGGGCTGAAAAAGGTTATAAATTTTATCTCACCATTTTCAATCATTCTCTCGATGTTTTCTTTTTCCACTTCGCTTATCTCTGGTTTTATCGTTTTATAAACGATCACATCATCAATAGCAAGACCTTTTTCCTTAAAAATTTTTATGAAGTTTTCATCGGTGAGATTGCCTCTTGGGAATAAAAATTTTGCCTCCTTTTTCTCTGAAATAATCTTCAAAAACAAACTCTCTTTATCAGATTTTTCGGGTAGTATTTCAACATTGAAGCCATATTTTTCGATTTCTTCTTTCGTTTTTGTCCCAACAGCGTGAAATCTTTTCCCACGCAGTTTTTCAAGTGCGTGGAATTTTGTAAATCTATCGAAGAAAAATTTAACTGCGTTTGTGCTTGTAAAAATTATGTCAGTATACTTGTCGATTTGTTTGATTTTTTCATCGACCTCTTCCCATGAATCTGGTTCAACTATCTCAATTGTTGGAAAGAAGACACAGGTGAAGCCATACGATTCAAGATATTGGGCGAATTCGGTCGCTTGCGATTTTGCTCGTGTTATGAGAACTTTCATTTTTTATCATTTGCTTTTCTTACCTCATCAAGTATTTTAGCACCACCTTGCTCAAGGAGTCTTTCAGCGAGTTCAATACCAAGTTTTTCAGTATCTCCATTTACATCTCCTTCAATTGAGTCACGAACGAGAAGTGAGCCGTCAAGGCTACTTATCATTGCTGAGAGCTTAACTTTCCCATTTGAGATGCAAGCAAATGCTCCAATTGGAATTTGGCACCCACCCTCAAGATGCTTTAGGAGTGCTCGCTCAGCTTTCGTTGCAAGTTCAGTTTCCAAATGATTTACTTTCCTCACAATTTCGAAAATTTCTGTATCATCCTCCCTTATTTCAACCGCTATCGCACCTTGACCGACGGCAGGTAAGATTATATCCGTTGGGATCAATTCAGATATTCTGTTGGTGTAGCCCATTCGTTTTATTCCAGCGTACGCTAAAACCATTCCGTTCCAGTTTGATTCATCAAATTTTTTAAATCTCGTGTCAACATTACCGCGAATGTCAACGAACTGAAAATCAGCTCTGAAGTGAAGAAGTTGTGCTTTTCTTCTCAGGCTGCTGGTTGCAATGGTTGAATTTAGGGGAAGTTCTGCGAGTTTTAAATTATCTTTGGAAATCAGAGCATCTCTCACATCTTCTCGCTCTAATACGGCACCAATTATTAAGCCATCTGGCAATTTTGTCGGTAGGTCTTTTAAGCTATGAACTGCAAGATCAATTTCACCATTTAAAAGTTCAATTTCAATTTCCCTTGTAAAAATTCCTTTATCTCCAATTTTTGAAAGCGGTGAGTCAAGAATTTTATCCCCTTTGGTCTTGATGATTCTTACTTCAAATTCAAGGTCTGGGAAAATCTTCAAAAGTTTTTCCTTTACAAATTCCGTCTGCCACAGCGCAAGCTTACTACCACGCGTACCTATGATTATTTTTTGCTTCATTTCGTAGCGGTTTATTTTTGTTCAAGTCCAAACAACTCCCTTACAAACTGTATAAACTTTATTCTTTCTGACTCAGGTTTTCCATTTGATGATTCTCGGATGTTTACCGTTGGTGTGTGAA
The DNA here is from genome assembly GCF_001535985.1 of Candidatus Kryptonium thompsonii. Lineage (NCBI taxonomy): Bacteria > Pseudomonadati > Candidatus Kryptoniota > Candidatus Kryptonium > Candidatus Kryptonium thompsonii. The sequence continues at coordinate 11,728 of NZ_CZVS01000044.1, forward strand.
GAAGTTTATTTATAAGCGATTTTGTAAGTGCATCAACTTTTTCAAAATCTTCGGGAGAGAATTTATTTTTATATTTTTCAATCTCAAGTCGCCTTATCTCTTCGAATCGATCTCTCAAAAGTTTTATCGTCGGCGCGACTTGATGAGCTTCATACCATTTTATTAATTTCTTAAGCTCTTCATCAATTATCTGTTGAACCTTGGGAATTTCATTTAACCTTCTTTCGTAGTTTGATTTTGCTATTGATTCGAGGGAGTCGATATCTTCAAGAAATACATTTTCGATATCTTTGATTTTTGGCTCAACATTTCTGGGAACTCCGATATCTATGATCAGGATTGGTTTATTTCCTCTTTTTGAAATGGCGTTTTTTACTTGGTGGAAGGTGAGTATATAATTATCGACCGTTACGGAGCTTATGACGATGTCAACTTCAGCAAGCTTATCTGGGATTTCTTCAAGTTTTATAACTTTTCCATTAAATTGCTCAGCGAGTTTTTGAGCTCTTTCAATTGTTCTGTTTGCGATGTAAAGCTCACTTATACCGTGAGCTACGAGATGTTTTGCTGTAAGTTCAGCTGTTTCGCCTGCCCCGATGAGCATTCCTTTCTTTTTGGAGAGATCTGCAAAAATTTTTTCTGCAAGTTCGACAGCTGCGTAGCTTACTGAAACCGCACCTTCGCTTATTGATGTTTCCGATTTCGCTCTTTTTCCTGTTCTAAAGGCGGTGTGAAAAACTTCGTGTAAAAGCGTTCCAACCACGCCACATTTCACAGCAACTTCGTAAGCATCTTTCACCTGTCCAAGAATTTGAACATCACCGATTAACATTGAGTCAATGCCTGAGGCAACTTCAAGCAGATGTCTGATTGCATCGTAAGAGCGCATTATATAAAAGTGAGACGGATCTACAAATCCAGTGGCTTCTTTTTTAGAAATCAAGAAATCTATCAATTGTTCGGGTTTAATTTCTTCGCTTTTTAAAACTCCGTAAAGCTCGGTTCTATTGCAGGTTGAGAGGAGAACCCCTTCTTTTAGAAACAGATAAACAATTTCAGGCAGTATCTTTTCTGTTTCTTCAAGTGTATAGTAAATTTTTTCTCTTACTTCAACGCTTGCCGTTTTATGATTTAATCCAACAAGCAATAGATCCATCGAAAGAAGGGGGATTTAATTGTTAATAAAATCTGTGAAATCCTGACATCGCATTTGCAAATCCCATAAGAATGAAGACAAGTATAAAGCCAACTATTGTCATAGTGGCTGTCTTTTTACCCGATAGGTTTGCTATTTTTCTAATCCCTAAACCGCCACCGTAAACAAGCCATATTATTAAAGTTCCAATAAGTTTTGCATCTGTGTAGGAGAAATTTTTAAATGCTTTGGGTAGCCAGATAAACCCAACGGTGATGACAAATGTCAATGCGAAAAAGCCAACGGTTGCTGATTTGCAAAGCATGGATTCAATTTTTTCAAGGTTTGGCAGATTTTTATAAACCGTATCAAATGTTTTGCTTTTGATTTTGTTATAAAGCATTATGTAAAGAAGTCCGTAAATTGCTGAAAGGGCAAAAGCAGAATATCCAACGAGGGCTGAAGTTACATGTAGCGCAAGAAGCTCATTTTTTAAAACATCATATTCAAAACCATAAATATCCCTTGAGAAAATCCCCGACACTATCACAAGAACTGAGGCGATAAGAATTGCAAAAAAGCCTGTATTTTTAATTTTTGTTATAAATTCAATTATGACATAAGCAAGTGCAAGCGAGAATCCAAGCACATTCAAAAGTTCAAAAACCGATGTCACGGGTGGGTGTTTAAGTTCCGCTGTCCTGATGATAAGGTAAATAAAGTGGAGTGTTAAGGTAAAGATGAGAGACTTGGTTTTTAGTCTTCGTGCTATTTTGTCGTCTTTAAAGAACGCACGACCATAAAGCCAACTTGTTATTATGTATAAAATCGACAAGGTGATTTTGAAAATTTTCAGAACCAGAAGCACGATAATTGAATCGTTAGTTTTTACAGATGTAAATATAACTTGTTTTCAAGATTGAAGCAAGTTTTGGCAATTTAAGGTGCTATTGCAACGGGGAGTTTGTAAAATCAAAAAATTTTATTATTTTTAAATCCAAAAATAAAAGATGGCGTCCAAAGATGTTTGAGAATTTTAGGGCAAAAGTTGAAGAAATCTCCGAAAGGTTTGAAACTTTAAGGAGGTTTCTTTGACATAGAGGGAAAGAGGAATTATTTGGCTGAACTTGAGGGGAAAACTGCAAATCCTGATTTCTGGAACGATTTACCATCGGCACAAAAGACTATGCAGGAGATAAGCAGAATTAAAGATTGGCTAAACGAGTGGGAGAGCGTTCAAAAGATGCTTGAGGATGTAAAAGTTCTCGTTGAACTTGCGGAGGAGTCGCAAGATATTGCATTTACGAGTGAACTGCAAAGGGAGATAAAAAAGCTTGAGAAAAAGATTGATGAGCTTGAGCTTAAAAATCTTCTGAATGGTGAAGATGATCCTAAAAGTGCGATTTTAACAATTCATTCAGGAGCTGGAGGAACGGAAGCGCAGGATTGGGCGGAGATGCTTTTGAGAATGTATCTGCGCTGGGCTGAAAGAAATGGATACAATGCAACTGTGGTTGATATACTTGAAGGGGATGGCGCAGGGATAAAAAGTGCTGTTGTTGAAATTGAAGGTCCTTATGCCTATGGCTATTTAAAGGCAGAAAGTGGCGTTCATAGACTTGTGAGGATTTCACCTTTTGATGCGAACAAAAGAAGACACACATCTTTTGCTTCAGTTTTTGTTTACCCAGAACTTGACGAGGGAGACACAAAAATAGAGATAAATCCAGATGATTTAAAAATTGAAACATTTAGAGCGGGAGGACATGGCGGTCAAAATGTTAATAAAGTTGAAACCGCCGTTAGAATTACGCATATACCAACTGGAATTGTCGTTCAATGTCAAAGCGAACGATCACAATATCAAAATAAGATGAGGGCGTTGCGTTTGCTCCAGTCAAGGTTGTATCAACTGCAGAAAGAGAAGGAGAGGGAGAAACTCGACGAGTTTGAGAAGCAAAAGAAAAAAATAGAATGGGGAAGTCAAATCCGTTCGTATGTCTTCCACCCATATAATCTCGTCAAGGATCACAGAACTGGCTATGAGACATCAAACATTCAAGCAGTTATGGATGGTGAAATAGATGAGTTTATAAAGGCATATCTTTTGAGTTCTGTTAAGGCAAATTCCAACTAAAGTTTCTCTTCATCGCAGATGCTTTCAAGCATGACAGGTTTTGGCAAGGCTGAGATTAAACAGGATGGAGTTTCTGTTTCTGTTGAAGTGAAAAGTTTAAATTCTCGTTTTCTTGAGGTTATTCCAAAAATTCCGAGGATTCTTCAATCAAGGGAGTTTGAAATCCGAGAGTTAATTCGCAGGAAAATCGCAAGAGGTAAGATTACGATTTTAATTGATCTTGAAATTGATCCAGCGTATTTAAGAACATTTGAAGTTAATTTTGACATTGTAAATCACTTTGTGAAATTGCTTCGTGAGATCAAAAAGAAAGCTAAAGTGAAGGGCGAGATAAAGCTCGAACATCTTCTTATGTTTCGTGAAATTTTTGAGTCAGGTTTGACTAATGATATCTCAGACGAACATTGGGAAATTGTTAAAAGTGCGATTGATGAAGCGCTTGATAAACTTGTTGAGGCGAGAAAAAAGGAAGGACTTGAACTTTCAAAGGATATTGAGAACAGAATTAATTTGATTTCGGATCACCTTGAGAAAATTTTAACTCTTTCCGAGCAAAGTTTAAAAAACAAACAAAGCACTCTAAAGCAAAAGATTGAAAAAATTTTCGAAGATGTTGAATTTGACAAGAATCGTCTTGAGATGGAACTTGTCTTGCTTGCTGATAAACTTGATGTGACGGAGGAATGTGTCAGGTTAAAAAGTCATTTGAAGTTTTTCCTTGAGACATTAAAAAGTGATGAAGTTGCTGTTGGGCGAAGATTAAATTTTTTACTTCAGGAGATGCTCCGTGAGGCAACGACAATAGGTGCAAAGACGGAAGACGCTGAGATAACTTATCTTGTCATCGCTGTTAAGGAAGAAATTGAAAAAATCAGGGAGCAATTACAAAATATTGAATAAATCTTAAAGCTTGTGAAAGATGAACAGAGGTAAGTTAATAGTTGTTTCGGCGCCAAGTGGCTCTGGGAAAACAACGATTGCTAAAAAGATATTGGAAAAATTTCCTTTTATGAAATTTTCGGTTTCTGCCACTACAAGACCAAAACGAAATGGTGAGGTTGACGGAAAAGATTATTTCTTTTTGAGTCGGGAGGAATTTGAGAAAAAGATACAAAATGGTGAGCTTTTGGAGTGGGAGGAAATTTATGGAAATTACTATGGGACATTGAAAAGCGTCGTTGAGAGTGCGTTAAAAAATGGCGATATCTTGGTTTTTGATGTCGATGTAAATGGTGCAATCTCAATAAAAGAAAAATTCCCTGAAGATTCCGTTTTGATTTTCATTAAGCCCCCAAATATGGAAACGCTCAAAGAAAGATTAAAGCGGAGGAAGACTGAATCGGAAGAGCAAATTAAAAGAAGGCTTGAACGAGTTCCGATGGAACTTGAAAAAGCTAAATATTTTGATTATATTTTTATCAATGATAACCTTGAAAGCACGGTAAAATCCGTTGTAAGAGCGATTTTTGATGAAATTGAGAAGTGGAAAGCTATTCAAAAACATGAATATTAAAAACAAAATGAAATAAACTTTGAGATGGGGATCAAACCACTTGACTTAAAGAAGATTCAGGAACTTGCTGGGAACACATATGAAGCAATTGTCATAATGGCGAAGAGAGCAAGACAGATAAATGACGAGAGGAAAATAATGTTCAATAAACGACTTGAAGAGATGAAAGCGCTCAAATCGCAACAGCAGAGTACACCGCCGGCAGAGGAGGAGAGCATTAAGTTGATTGATGAGGAACAAGTTTTGAGAGTACCTGTAGAACAACTTAAAATTGCGGAAGAGTTTGACCAGTTGCCAAAGCCGGTAGATGTTGCAATAGAAGAATACCTTAATGGAAAGCTTGTGTGGAATTATGAGAAAAGACGTTATTAAAGGATGTTTAAGATTGAAAGGTTAAACTCCAGAAGACCAATACTTGAAGTAGTTGAAAATAATCCGTGGGAAAACAAGGTTGTTTTTAATCCCGCCTGTGTTCTTGTTGAAGATAGGGATGAAATAGGGGAAATAATTGAATCAATTAAACCCGATAAAGAGACTTTAACTGAAATTCAAAAACATGATGCTATATGTTTCTTGATTTATAGAGCTCAAGGGAGAATGACGCAAAATTACGATTACAGACGTTCTTCCCTTGGGCTTGCTATTTTATCACCCGATTTAAACCTTATCAAAAGATTTCCTTACCCAATTTTAAAGCCAGAGGAAAAGTTTGAAGACTTAGGGGTTGAAGATCCAAGAATTACAAAGGTTGGTGATAGATACTACATGTTTTATACAGGGTATCAAAGTGGGAAAGAGAAAAACAAAATTAACATTTGTATAGCTGAGACTAAAGATTTTGTGCACTGGACAAAACATGGAATTTTAAAGGGCAGGCTTAACGAGGTTGATAATAAAAACGCTGTCCTTTTCCCCGAAAAAATAAATGGGAAATTTGTTTTGCTACATCGACCGATGGAAGGAGAGGGGGCAATGTTTATTCATTATGCGACGAGCGATAATATACTTGGGGAGTGGAATGATGAGGGTGTTTTGTTTGAGTCAATTTCAAGGTCTGGATTTATAAAAACATGGAATGGTGCTGGCGCTCCACCGTTGAAAGTCGGGGAGGGGAAATATGTGATGATTTACCATATTGGAAATTTAAAAATGGACGGAACAAGGGAATATGATCTTGGCATTGCAGTTATAGATGAAGATAGAAATCGTTATATAAAGTTTGTTAAAAAATTTGAGCCATTCATGTGTCCTGAAACTGAGTTTGAGACGAGAGGGGATCCAGAGCTTGGTGTAAATAATGTTTTGTTTATTTGTGGTTCGTATTTTTACAGTGATTATCTTTATTTTCCATATGCTGGAGCTGATAGTGTAATTCTTGGTGGAAGAATTTCAAAAGACGAAATTTTACGCTGGGCTTTAACATAAAAAAATTTAATGGAACAAAGCACATGGCAATTGGAATAACTTTTCTGGAAAAAATCAAAGAAAAAGCGAAACAACTTAAAAAGCACATTGTCCTGCCTGATGCACTTGATGAAAGAACCTTGAAAGCTGCAAGGATTATTACCGATGAGAAAATCGCAAATGTAACTTTAATCGGTGATGAAGAGAAAATTTATTCTCTTGCGGAAAAGATCAATGTTGACTTATCAGGTATAAGAATTGTAAACCCACTGCGTTCGGAAAAATTAAGCGATTTCGCTCATATATTTTACAATTTAAGAAAGCATAAAGGGATTAGCTTTGAAGAAGCGAAAGAAACGATGAAAAACCCGTTGTTCTTTGGTGCGATGATGGTAAGGGAGGGATTGGCGGATGGAAGCGTCGCTGGTTCGATTTCAACAACTGCTGATGTTTTGAGGGCTGGAATTCAAGTTGTTGGGTTGATGGATGGGATTTCAATTGCTTCAAGTTTCTTTTTGATTGTTTTCCCAAACAAGGTTTATTCATTTGCTGATTGTGCAGTTGTTCCAGATCCGACAGCGGAGCAATTGGCTGATATTGCTATTTCAACAGCAATAAATCATAAAAAGCTCACTGAAGAGGAGCCCTATGTTGCAATGCTTTCATTTTCAACGAAGGGAAGTGCAAAACATGAGATGGTAGATAAAGTTGTTCAAGCAACGCAAATAGCAAAGAGCAAAAAGCCCGATTTGATAATTGACGGTGAGCTTCAACTTGATGCTGCAATCGTTCCTGAAGTCGCAAGAAGGAAAGCACCAGATAGTCCTATTCAAGGCAATGCAAATGTGTTAATTTTCCCAAATCTTGATGCTGGGAATATTGGATATAAGATGGCTCAAAGGATGGCTGGAGCGGAGGCGCTTGGTCCAATCGTTCAGGGGTTGAAGAAACCATGTTTTGATCTTTCGAGAGGTTGTAGCGTTGAAGACATTGTTAATGTTGTCGCTATAAATTGTGTTATGGGTTAGCACATCGAAATGTAAAGTTTTTCAGTTATTTGCAAAAATTTTTCTCGGTTTTTATATTTTAAATGCAAAGCCGAAGTGGCGGAACTGGAAGACGCGCGGGACTCAAAATCCCGTGGGGCTTTAAACCCCGTGTGGGTTCGACTCCCACCTTCGGCACTTTCTTATTTTTTATTTTTTAAAATCCCTTGATTGGCAAATTAAAACGATTAAAAATGGAAACCCTTTATTTAATCCCAATTCTTCTCTTCAGCGTTGTCGTCCATGAAGTAATGCATGGTTATGTCGCGCTGAAATGTGGTGATCCAACCGCAAAGTATGCAGGGCGGTTGACATTAAATCCAATTCCACATATTGACCCTGTGGGTTCAATTCTCGTGCCTTTGTTTTCGATTCTTGTTGCGGGGCGTGTTTTTATCGCATGGGCTAAACCTGTTCCTGTTAACCCGTTGAATTTTAAAAATTATAAGAGGGATTCTATTCTCGTTTCAGGTGTTGGTCCTTTTTCAAATCTTTTTCTATCCCTTTGTTGTACTTTTGCCGTGATCATTCTTTTAAAGTTTGAGGGATTTTTTAACTCTTTTAATTCGGAGACAGTTAAACTTGCTTATGAATTTATTTTAAAGATGTTTTACGGAGGAATTTATCTTAACATAATTCTTGGTGTCTTTAACTTAATCCCTGTTCCCCCGCTTGATGGTTCGCATATTCTTGCGTCAGTTTTACCTGATAGAGTGAGTGAAAGCTACAGGCAGATCGGTTTCTTTGGAATTTTCATCGTAATATTTCTAATGCGTGTGCCTGTTTTTTCGCATATCTTCTTCTCAATAGTTCGGGCTATAGCAAAGCCGATGGAGTTTCTAATTCAAATTCTGGCTTGATAATTTACAGAAGTTTTATTTAAGTGAAGGTAAGGGCGGTTTTAAACCGCCCTTTTTGTTAAGTTAGCCCACAAGAACTCCTGCGATAGTTGCTGTCATTAAGTTAGCAAGTGTTCCACCCAAAACAGCTCTTAATCCGAGTCGTGCCAAATCAGCTCTTCTATTTGGAGCCATTGGACTTATTCCACCAATTTGAATTGCAATTGATGAGAAATTAGCGAAACCACAAAGTGCAAACGTTGTCATCGTGATGGTTTTTTCTAAAACAATTTTATTTTGGGCTATTAGTTCAGAAAATTTCAAATATGCGACAAATTCATTTAGAACTATCTTTGTCCCCAGTAAACTTCCAAAATTAAGCGCATCACTCCAAGGGATTCCAATTGCCACACCAAGGTATTGAAGTATAAGGCCGAAGATGAGCTCCAGTTTAAGGGGAGAGCCAAATTTTTTTATAAGGAAATCGTTAAGTCCACCAATTGTTCCAATTTTTTCAAGACCCCAGTTTGTCATAGCTATAAGAGCGATGAAAGCAATTAACATTGCGCCGACATTTAAGGCGAGATGTAAGCCATTTGATGCTCCTTCAGCAGCTGCTTCTATAACATTTTGTGCTGTCTTTTCAACTTTCACTTTTACAGTTCCTTTTGTCACTGGTTCCCCAGTTTCGGGGATCATAATTTTCGCCATCACGAGTGCAGCTGGTGCAGCCATGACGCTTGCTCCAAGAAGTTGCTCGGCAAATTTCACTTGCGCAGTCATTATGTCAAGGTTATGTGCTTGAGCAAAGGAATAACCGAGCATTTGAACATAAGCAGCCATAACTCCGCCTGCTATTGTAGCCATTCCGCCAACCATCACTGCGAGAAGTTCCGAGATCGTCATCATCGCTATGAATGGTCTAACCATCAATGGTGCTTCAGTTTGACCGACAAATATATTTGCGGTGCATGATAAACTTTCAGCTCCGCTTGTCCCCATAAGTCGAAGCATGATCCAAGCCATCGCTTGAACAACTCTTTGCATAATTCCAAGGAAGTAGAGCACGGACATCAAAGATGAAAAGAATATGATAGTTGGTAGAACTTGAAAGGCAAAGAAAAAACCAAGTGAATTGTTTTGTCCTGGACTGATTGCTAAATCTCCAAAGACAAATTTTGCTCCTTCAATTGTAAAGCCAAGTATGATAACGAAAGCTTTGCTTATCCACTCAAACAAAATTTTGGGCCAGCCAAGTGGTGCCCATAAATTAGCAAGTTCACGACCCTTCAAAATAAAAACAGCAAAAATGATTTGAATTAAAAGTCCTGAAATAACAAGTCGCCAGTTAACCCTTTTTTTATTGTTTGAGACAAGGAAAGCTATTCCTACTATGACCACCATCCCCAATAGACCATTGAGAAAGGAAAGTAGCTTCATTAGATGTTTTCTCCGTTAGTTTTTATTCCTCAGGGGGTTCAAAACATTTTCTACACCTTGCTTCATAAATATCGGATGCCCCAACGACTATTCTTTCACCAGCTTTTATTTTCCTTTGAGTTTTGCTTGCTGGATTGCCGCATACAACACAAATAGCGTGCGTCTTTGTTATGTATTCCGCTATAGCGAGAAGTTGTGGCATCGGCTCAAAAGGTTTTCCTCTGTAATCTTGATCAAGCCCAGCGACGATTACCCTTTTACCTTCGTTGGCAAGTTGTTCACATACATCAACTAAATCCATGTCAAAGAATTGAGCTTCATCGATCCCAACAACTTGTGCATCTTTTGCAAGTTCAAGGATTTGTTTTGCGTTATCAACCACCATTGATGGAATTGATATATCACTGTGCGAAACGATTCTGTCGATGCTATACCTTGTATCAATTCTTGGTTTGAACACAGCTACTTTTAGCTTAGCAATTTGAGCTCTGCGTATTCTTCTTATTAATTCCTCTGTTTTACCGCTGAACATACTTCCAGCTATAACTTCTATCCAGCCTGTTCCCTTTGAACCTTGTGGGACTTTTTCAAACTCTGTGATGTCCATGAATTATTCCCCCTTTTGTTTTAAGGTCTTTTGAGCTGAAGGGTAATGGAAGTAATTCTTTCAATTTTAGGATTTTTTTCCTTCCTTTTGAATTCGTTAAGATAACCTCAAGTTCTTCGCCAGCTAAATCCATCAACACCTGCCTACATGCGCCACAAGGTGATGTATAATTTTTTGCGTCCGAGACAATTGCGATTGATTTGAATTTTCTTTTTCCAGTTGAATAAGCTTTAAAAATTGCCACTCTTTCGGCACAGATGGTCAATGAATATGAGCTATTCTCAATATTGCAACCCGTAAAAACTTCCCCATCGTCGGTTAAGATAGCTGCTCCGACTTTAAATTTTGAATACGGAGCGTAAGCAAATTCTTTTGCTTTGAGGGCAAGTTTAACCAATTCATCATGTTTCATCAAAATTCTCTGTTTAATTTTGGATACAGGTAAAAATATATTCAAAGTTGCCGATAAAATCAATTTGGTCATGCTTGGGGTTGTCTTCAGAATGCAAAAACTTTTTAGTATATTTGCAAGGAGAAAAGTAAAAAGAAAAGTTTAGTAGAACAATGAACATAGGGATACCTAAAGAAAGCAGGGACGCTCAAAAAATCCTTGAAAGAAGAGTCGCTCTTACACCAGCGGGAGTAAAAGCACTTGTCGACCGAGGGCATGAGGTTTATGTGGAGACATCTGCGGGGGAATATAGTGGTTTTAGCGATATTGAATATGAAAAGATGGGAGGAAAGATTGTTTTTTCACGCGAGGAAGTTTATAAAAGATCGCAAATGATAGTCAAAGTTTCACGACCGATGGAGGAGGACTACGATTATTTATGCGAAGGTCATATTTTGTTTGGTTTTCTTCATCTTGCTGTTGCACCGAAAAGGTTTATTGAAATTTTGCTTGAAAGAAATATCACTGCAATAGGATATGAGATAATTGAACTTCCCGACGGGCGCCTTCCTATACTTCAGGCGATGAGTGAAATTGCAGGACAAATGGCAATTGTAGTTGCGGCAAGATACCTGCAAAACGAAGATGGAGGTCGGGGTATCATTTTGGGTGGAATTCCGGGTGTTCCCCCTGCAACCGTTGTAATACTTGGTGCTGGCGTCGTTGGGCAAAATGCGATAAGAGCAGCTCTCGGACTTGGAGCACATGTCATGGTCCTTGATAATAACATCGATAAACTGAGGGAAGTTGAGAAGTTGTTTGACAAGAGAGTTGAAACTGCGATCGCAAGTGTTTATAATATTGAAAAAGCAGTTCAGTTTGCGGATGTATTAATAGGTGCTGTTTTAATTCATGGTGCGTTAACCCCTAAACTTGTAACGGAGGAAATGGTTAAAAAGATGAAGCCAGGATCTGTAATAATTGATGTTTCAATAGACCAAGGTGGTTGCGTTGAAACCAGTAGACCTACGACGATTGCAAATCCTGTTTTTGTAAAACATGGTGTAATCCATTATTGTGTCCCGAATATGGCATCAAATGTTGCAAGAACGGCAACCCATGCGCTTACCAATGTGAGTTTACCTTATATACTTGAAATTGCTGAAAGGGGCTTCCCGCAGGTAGCCAAGGAAAATCCCTACTTTAGTAAAGGTGTTTACACACATGCTGGCTATTGCACTAATAAAAATATAGCGGAAATTTTCAACCTTAAATATAAAAAAATTGAAGAACTGTTATGAGCTGGACAAAGCACTTTAAAGAAAGAATTGTTACCGCTGAAGAAGCAGTAAAAGTTATAAAATCCGGAGACAAAGTCTGGGTTCATCCCGGATGTGCTACCCCGGAACCTTTGTTAAAAGCACTTGTTGCAAGAAAAGATGAACTTGAAAATGTTGAAATAGCACATATTTTAACGTTTGGCGAAGCTCCCTATGTAAACCCTGAAATGCAAGGACATTTTAAACACCGTGCATTCTTCACTGGTCCAAATGTCAGGGATGCTGTAAATGACGGTAGAGCTGAATTTGTCCCAATTTTCCTTTCTGAAATACCAAAATTATTTTATAGTGGAGAGTATAAGATTGATGTTGCGTTGATAACTGTTTCTCCGCCTGATGAATATGGTTTTTGCAGTTTCGGTGTTGGTGTTGAATGTACCAAAGCAGCCGCTGAAACAGCGAGGATTGTCATCGCTGAAGTGAATTCCAATATGCCGAGAGCACTTGGTGATAGTTTCATCCATGTCAGCAAAATTCATTATTTTGTCGAATCTGATCGACCACTTTTTGAACTTCCGAAGGAAGAGATAACAGATCTTCACAGAAAGATTGCTGGTTATATTGCTGAATTGATTGAGGATGGTTCAACTTTGCAGATGGGAATAGGCGGTATTCCAGATGCAGTTTTACTTTTCATGAGGGATAAAAAAGATCTTGGAATTCATACGGAAATGTTCAGCGATGGTTTGCTTCCACTTATAGAATCTGGCGTGGTGAACAATGAGAAAAAAACTTTACATAGAGGAAAAGTTATAGCGAGCTTTGTTCTTGGTACTAAGAAACTTTTTGATTTTATCGATAATAACCCGCTTTTCGAGTTTCATCCATCAGATTATGTTAACGATCCGTTTATTATAAGTCAGAACGAGAAAATGGTGGCTATAAATTCTGCCTTGCAAATTGATTTAACTGGTCAGGTTTGTTCTGATTCAATAGGGTATAAGATTTACAGCGGAATAGGTGGACAAGTTGATTTCATCCGCGGCGCTGCGCGTTCGAAAGGTGGAAAACCGATAATTGCTCTGCCATCAACTGCGAAGAATGGCACCATTTCAAGAATTGTGCCGACTTTGTCGGAAGGTGCGGGTGTTGTCACTTCAAGAGGGGATGTTCATTATGTCGTCACTGAATATGGCGTCGCTTATCTGCATGGTAAAAGCATAAGGGAAAGAGCGAAGGCATTGATTGAAATCGCTCACCCTGATTTTAGAGATTGGTTAAAATTTGAAGCGAAAAAGAGGTGTTATCTCTGATTTAAAACAAAAGCTCGGACAATTAAAATGTTTTCCCTTAAGGAACAAGATCCGGAAATTTATAACGCAATCGCTGGCGAAGTTGAAAGACAAAATTATACGCTTGAGCTTATAGCCAGTGAAAATTTCGTCTCAAGGGCCGTACTTGAAGCAATGGGCTCGGTTATGACAAATAAATATGCTGAAGGTTATCCCGGCAAAAGATACTATGGTGGATGTGAATTTGTGGATATTGCTGAGAACATTGCTCGTGAGAGGGCGAAAAAACTTTTCAATTGTGAATATGCAAATGTTCAGCCGCATTCGGGAAGTCAAGCAAATATGGCAGCGTATTTTACTTTTTTACAGCCCGGCGATACAATTATGGGTCTAAACTTGGCTCACGGTGGACATCTAACGCATGGTTCGCCTGTTAATTTCTCAGGCAAACTTTACCGGGCTGTCTTTTACGGAGTGTCAAAAGATACTGGTATGATAGATATGAACGAGGTTGAAGATATAGCGAAGCGCGAGAAACCAAAGATGATAGTTGTCGGAGCAAGCGCATACCCGAGGGATTATGATTATCAAGCCTTTAGAGAAATTGCGGATAAAGTTGGGGCTTATCTTATGGCGGACATCGCTCACCCTGCAGGATTGATAGCTTCAGGATTATTGAAAAATCCTTTGCCTTATTGTGATATAGTCACATCGACGACACATAAAACATTAAGGGGACCGCGAGGTGGATTAATTTTGATGCATAAAGATAGAGAAAACCCATTTGGAATTAAAACTCCAAAAGGTGATCGCCTTAGGATGATGTCGGAAATAATTGATGGTACTGTCATGCCCGGGATACAAGGTGGACCGTTAATGCATGTGATAGCGGCTAAAGCTGTTGCCTTTGGAGAGGCTTTAAAGCCGGAGTTTAAAGAATATTCAAAGCAGGTCATAAAAAATGCAAAAGCGCTTGCAAATAAATTAATTCAGTTGGGATATAACCTTGTTTCTGGAGGCACTGATAATCATCTTGTTTTAATTGACTTGAGAAATAAAGGCGTCACTGGAAAAGATGCAGAAAAAGCCCTTGAACTTGCGGGGATCACAGTAAATAAAAATATGGTGCCTTTCGATGATAAAAGTCCGCTTGTGACGAGCGGAATTCGACTTGGAACACCTGCATTGACAACGCGTGGAATGGGCGAACCAGAAATGGAATATATAGCTGAACTTATCGATAAGGTCATTTCAAATATCGGAAATGAAAATGTTTACAAGGAAGTAAGGGAACAGGTTAAAGAGTTGTGCGAGAGATTTCCGCTTTACGATTTCGTTTCTTTAAGCGCTATAAGTGTTAAGTGAGAGAGTAATTTTATGGGGATAAAAGTTTTTACTGATGTTGAAATTAATTCACACAGGGAGAGAATTAAGTATGTCCTTAGAAATTTTTCGCTCGCTTACAAAGTCGATTTAACCTTTGTAGATTCTCTGGATGAGGTTTCGGAGGATGACTTATTGATTTTTTATGGGAAAGATTTTAAACATAGTGGCAATGTGATTTTTATAAGAAAGAGTGAGCGAGCAATTGAACTTTTTGAGCGTGGGAAAGCGTATGATGAAATTTATGATCTTGCCACGATTCATTTTGTTAATTTATCAGCGCCGTTAGTTCCAGAGAAGTTTGATGGGTTTAGCCTTCCGATATTTTTTAAAACAGGTGAACCAGTTTTTGAATTTGAAGAGGGTTGTGTTATAAACTTCGATCTTTTATCGTGTGCGTTTTATTTTCTTTCATCTTGGGATGAAAGATTTAAAACCAAGAAAGATAACCTTGGGCGTTTTCCCGATGAGGAAAATTTGCTTGTCAAACTTGGCATGGCAAATTTCCCCGTGGTGAATTTTTACTTTTATATTTTGAAGTTTTTAATTGAAAGGAATGGTTTTGTCGTCAACGGGAGAAAATGGAGGGGTAAAGATTTCGCAGTTTGTCTGACTCATGATATCGATGTTTTAAAAAAGTGGTCTGCGTTTGGCGTTTATAATGAGGTTATGAATAAATTCATAATGGGTCGAGAAGACATTCAAGCAAGGCGTGAAAGGTTTGCAAAATTTCTCTATTTCTTTGCAAAGGGAATGGATCCGTATCGAGATGGGATGAGAAAAATTTTTGAGTTTGAAAAATCATTCGGGATTAAGTCAACATTTTTCCTTAAATCGGGTGGGAAATCGAAGTATGACGCAAGGTATGAGTGGAATGAGTTCATGAATGATTTTGTCAGTGAATTGATAAATTCAAATTTTGAGATAGGGCTTCATCCGAGTTTTGATTCCTTTGATAAAATTGAGTTGATGGAGGAGGAAAAAATAAAACTTGAAAATTTGACAGGGTTGAAAATTCGTGGGGTGAGGCAACATTATTTGAGGTATAATTTTGAAAAGACGCCGTTAATTCACAGCAAGCTCGGTTTCAAGTATGATTCAACACTTGGTTTCAATTTACGCTATGGCTTCAGAAGTGGTTATGTGTTTCCATATAAAATTTATGATGTGCGGAATAATGTTGAGCTTGAGATTTATGAGATTCCGCTTGTGTTTATGGATTCAGTTTATCAATATGGAAGAAGCAGTGCTGGGGTTGAGGATATTTTAAATGAGATTTTAAAACTTGCCGAAGTTGTTAAATGTTTCGGTGGAGTGATGACCGTTCTATTTCATAATTCGGTCTATGATGAGTTTGATTTCAAGGGTTGGAATTTTATTTATGAGGAGTTTGTTAAGTTTGCTTTAAATGAAGGTGCTTTTATTGGGAGTTGTAGCGAAGTTTTGGATTTATTTGAAAACGAATGAGGCTTGAGATGGTCTATTTTTGGCTCACTATACAGACATTGATAGCAAGTTTAACTCATATAATTGCAAAGGCAGTTGTAAAGGAGATTTCTCCGCTTGCGCTTACACTTTTAAGGTCTGGAATCGCGGGAGTTGGATTTTGGTTCATAATTCATTTCTCAAAATACAGGCGGATTAGGGTTGAATCTGCTGATAGGTTAAGGTTTTTCATGCTTGGTATTCTGGCTGTGCCATTAAATCAGTTTGCTTTTATTTTCGGCATAAAGTATACAACTCCTGCGAATGCTTCTTTGATTTATGCCATGACACCAATTTTTGCGCTTATTTTTTCGGCGATGTTTTTGAAAGAGAAGATAAATTTTTATAAAGTTTTGGGGGTTATGTTAAGCTTTGTTGGAATCGGAATCGTTTTCGCTGAGCATGGGATAAGTTTGAACTTTGAATATTTGAAGGGAAATATCGTAATAATGTTTGGGGCTATGTTTTGGGCGCTTTATTCAGTTTTAGGGAAGCCGATGATAATTAAGTATGGTGCACTTTATGTGACAGGGGTTGCGATGATAATTGGAAGTTTAGCTTATCTTCCGTTCGGTTTGTATGATTTTATCGTTCTTGATTTTAATTCCATTTCTTTTGCATCTTGGCTTGGGGTTATTTATCTTGGTGTTGGAACTTCAATTTTTGGTTATTTTCTTTGGTATTATGCTATTGGTAAAATTGAAGCGAGCAAAGTTGTGATCTTTACAAATGGACAGCCGATAATGACTGCAATACTTGGTATGATAATTTTTGGAAATCCGATAACATTGCCTTTTTTGATAGGTGGGACGCTTGTAGTTATTGGCGTTTTCCTTGTTCAACTTGGATAAATTAAATCATTTAATTATGCCAGAAACTTACAGAAAATATCTTGATCCTAAGGTTGTCTCAAAGTTGGGCAATCTTGAGTTGATAGCTCGGCTTGTGGTTGAGGGATTTATAGTTGGGCTTCATAAAAGTCCATATCATGGTTTTAGCGTTGAATTTTCGGAACACAGGCAGTATGCGCCAGGGGATGAAACCAGATATATTGATTGGAAGGTTTACGGAAGGACGGATAGATATTTTATTAAGCAATTTGAAGAGGAGACAAATTTGAGAGCATATATAATCCTTGATGCGAGTCGGTCGATGGCTTACTCTTCAAGTGGTAATATAGCGAAGTTTGAGTATGCTTGCTATCTCGCGAGCGCTTTGTCATACTTAATGATGATGCAAAGGGATGCAGTGGGGCTTGTAGTTTATGATGAGGGTATAAGAAAGTTTTTACCGCCTCGTTCTATTAGAAGTTATCTTGATGTGATACTTTCCGAGCTTGAAAGGACGGAGCCGGGTAATCGCACAAATACTGCTAAATCACTTCATCTCGTCGCAGAAAGAATAAAAAGAAGGGGGCTTGTAATTGTGTTAAGTGATTTGCTCGATGATCAGGATGAGGTGATAAGTGCTTTTAAACATTTTAAGCATAAAAAGAACGAGGTTATAGTTTTCCAGATACTTGATCCGATGGAGAGAAATTTTAATTTCGGTGCAGATGCGGTTTTCAGAGATATGGAAACATTTGAAAAAATAATGACGCAATCACTTTATATTCAGAAGGATTATCAACGGGTGTTTGATGAATTTATAAAAAGGTATCGATTGGAATGTCTCGTTAATGGAATTGACTATGAGATTATGGACACATCTACCCCTTTTGATGTGGCGCTTTTTAGGTACTTAAGCAAAAGGCGGGAGTTGATGTAAATTTTTGGGTTTCGTTAAATTTGAACAATTTTTATTGACAAAGTCGCTTAAATTTTCTTATATTTTCTCAAAGTCTAAAGTTCTTGCTTTTAGCATTGCTGCGAGCTATGTAGAAAAAGAAAGGCTTTATTGAATAAGTTGAAGTTTTAGAGTGAGTGCTTTTGATGAAGTTCGTTAGGAAAGAACGAGTTTAAAGAGATGGAAGTTGATTTTCTCAAAAATGTCAATTGATCTATGAGATTTACTTTAATCATTGCCCTTGTAGGTTTATTGCTTAATTTGTCCATTTCTCAGGAAAAACTTTCCGACAGGGAAAAGGCACTTAAAATTTTGAGGGAACATTTTAATAAAGAGCGGGAAGCCCAGAGAAAAATTGAACATGAGCTTGTAAAGGATTATTCGTTGATGCTTTTGCAATCTTATCTTAAAGGTGGCTCGGGCAAAAGAGAAGAAGTTGAAAATTCTAAGGCGAAGGATAATTTTGATCTTAGGAAAATAAAAGCGTATGCCGATAGAAAAAGTTTGATTATGAATGGCAATAAAATAACAACGATAATTTATAATTATGGTGCAATTGGGGCAGGGGGCAATTTTAATCGTCGGTTAAATGCCATATGGAACAATTTGCCCCATATTTTTGAATTTAGCCACTTGTCGCTGCTTCTGTGGTTGATACGAACAATAGAAGAATTCACATTGTAAGTGATGGATTAAGATATTATAGTACAATTTCGCCAGATGGAACAGAATTTTGGACGTTTAATCCTTTGTCGGGTTATGCGGATCCAAATCAGGATGAGATAGCGCATAATCCCGATAAAGACAGAGACGGCGATGGTAAACCTGATTCATGGCCATCAAGTTGGTATGATCCAGTTTTGGGTAGGTATGTTTGGCCTGGATATCTTTCAAGAGATGCAACGCAAGCTGATCTTGAGGCGTTTTATGTTATGGATGATAGGGACAATAAAGAACATGCTTACTTCCCGTTTCCTGAGGATTCATCAAAGAGAGGGCTTGGGGTACAAGTACAGGTGAGGGCTTTGCAATGGGCTAATCCGCTTGCGGAAGATTGTATTTTCTTTGTTTATACGATTACAAATGTATCCCCTAAAACTCTTGATTCGGTTATTTTTGGAATGTATGGTGATGCTGACATCGGGGGTGGTGCTCCGACTAGTAGTGAGCAAACTGACGATGACGCATTTTTTGTACCGCCCCATAATGTTCCGAATTATCCACCTGTTGATAATATCCCTGTCTATGCGAGAAGTATGGTTTACATCTATGATCATGATGGTAAAGGTGAATTTGGTTTAAAGCCGGGTTATTTTGGGTATAAATTTTTGGAGTCACCTGGCAATCCTTACGATGGGATAGATAACGATGGGGATGGTATGATTGATGAGAGTCAGCAGGATGGGATAGACAATGACGGGGATTGGAATCCACTTGTTGATGATGTTGGTGTTGATGGTGTTCCTGGGACGGGGGATGAAGGCGAGGGGGATGGTATTCCGACAAGGGGTAAGTTGCTTGCTGATGGTAGTTTAGATCCGTTGAGTCCGGGTGAACCAAATTTTGAGTTCACAGATCTTGATGAATCTGATATGATTGGGCTCACAAGCTTTAATGCTTATGTTTGGAATCCAACAGAGACAGGTAGGGGTACGGATGAAAAGATGTGGAGAAGACTTTTGCCAGGTAATTTTTCTGAGATAGAACAAACGGTTGACCTTGTTTGTATTTATGGCTCAGGATTTATAACCTTACGCCCAGGCGATACTCGTAGATTTTCGATCGCATTACTTTTGGGTGAGGATTTGAATGATTTATTATTGAATGCAGAAACAGTGCAGAGGATATACAATGCGAATTATAGGTTTTATCGCCCACCTGAGAGACCGAAAGTTCGAGCAGTAGCTGGGGATAGGCGAGTTGTATTGTATTGGGATACGAGAGCGGAGCGTAGTTTTGATCCTTTGTTTGGGCGGAATCCATTGGATGCAAATGATCCTGGGTATGATTTTGAGGGGTATGTTATATACAGGTCAACAGATCCAAGTTTTAAGGATGTTGAGTTGATAACAGATGGTAGGGGTGCGAAATACTTGAGGGTTCCGTTAAAAGATGCGTATGGGCGTGATGCACGATTTGATAAGGTAAATGGTTGGCGTGGGTATAGCGTTGTTCCATATCCTGGTCGTGGGATACATTATTATTTGGGAGATGATGTCGGACTAGTGCATAGTTATGTAGATAGTGTTGGTGTGATGAATGGTGTTAAGTATTATTATGCGGTTGTTTCGTATGATAGGGGAGATAGTTTGGGGATACCGCCGAGTGAATGTACGATGAAGGTAGTTGTTGATCCTATAAGTGGAGAAGAAGAGTTGGATGAGAATGTGGTGAGTGTAATTCCTGGGGATAGGGCGATTGGGTATGTAGGTCCTGAGGTAAGTAGGTTTGTTGATGGGGTTAGGTTTAAGCATACATCTGGTAGGGGTACAGGTAAGGTAGAGGTGGAGGTTTTGAATGATTTGGAGGTTAGGGATATGGGATATTGGATATGGTTTGAGGGTAGTGGGGATAGTTTGCGTTGGAATGTTGTGCCTGATGAGGAAAAGATAGACAGGATAAATTTTGCTGATACGATTTGGGTTAAGCTTTCAAGTTTGCCTTTAAGAGGTAGCATTGTAGTTTCGAATTACCGTGAAGGGGTTGATTATGCGATAGATTATAACAGAGGTTTGATAAAGGCATTAAGCGGTGGTGGATTGATTGGGAAGGTTGTTGATGTTAGGTATAGGTACTATGCAGTTAAGGGTAGTGGGGAGATTTCCGGTGGAGATGGTAGTGAGGTGTTTGATGGTATGAGGTTGAGAGTTTGGAATGATGCTTTGGGATTAGATTTGGAACGAAGTGGTTGGGGTGGGGGTAGCATAGGTAAGATCAAGTATAAAATAACTACGGCTACACTTGGTATCGGTCGTAGGATGTATCCTGCGGATTTTGTGATAAGGTTTGGGAAGTTAGATACCTTGAGTAATGGTAGTTTATCAAGTCCAGTAGATACAAGTGTGAATGGGGTTAGGTTGCCGTTTTATGTTGAGAATGTGACGGAGGGTTATCGTGTGAAGGTATATGTTCGAGAGGTGGTGAGGAATGGTAGGTGGGATTTGGGAGAGGATATTATGTTTTTGGAGCGTGGTAGTACGAATAGGACTACATGGCAGGTATATTTTGAGAGGGTGAAGGAGAGTGTTGGTGATAGTGTTGTTGAGTATGTATATCCGAGGATAGGGATAGATTTAAAGGAGGGTGATGAGTTTTGGGTTAAGACGAAGCGGAGTTTTAATACAGTTGAGGGTGGAGTTACTGATGTAGATAGTTTCAGGTTAGAGGTTAAAGGCTATAGGTATGATCCTGTTTTAGCGAGTAATTTGTTGGATAGGATAAAGGTAGTGCCAAATCCATATGTTGGGATAAATGAGCTTGAGCCTGTGAGTAAGTTGCCTGGTCAGGTTAGGGGGGAAAGGAGGATATATTTTGATGGTTTGCCTAGGGAGTGTGTTATAAGGATATACACGTTGAGTGGTGAGTTGGTGAAGGAGATATATCACAGTAGTGGTGTGGATAATGGTCGGGAGTATTGGAATTTGTTGAATAGGGATGGATTGGGTGTAAGTTATGGTGTTTACATAGCTCATATCGAAGCCCCAGGTATAGGTGAAAAATTGATCAAATTCGCTATAATTAAATAACAAAATTTTTGGAGTAGCGTTATGTTTAAAAAAGTTTTATTTGTTTGCTTCATCGGTTTTGTTTTAATTTCAACTTCTTTGGCTCAGATAGGGAGCAGTTTAACCAAGACTGGAACGACCTCGGCTCAATTTTTAAAAATTGGGATAGGAGCGCGTGCAATTGGAATGGGTGGCGCTTTCAATTCAATTGCTGATGATATAAGTTCAATTTATTGGAATCCCGCTGGTTTAAGTAGGATAAGCGGTAGGGGTGAGGTAATCTTTGATTGGGTTGATTGGATTATGGACATAAGATATGGCTTTGCTGCCTTTGCTTTAAATCTTGGGAATTTTGGAAGTATCGGCATGCAAATATCTTCACTTACGATGGGTGAGATGGAAGTGAGGACTGTTGAAATGCCAGATGGAACTGGTGAAAGATTTAAAGCTGGGGGATTGATGATGGGGGTTTCGTATGCAAGGCAGTTAACAGATAGGTTTGCGATAGGTTTCAATGCAAAATATGTGAGGGAATATATTTGGCATGAAGTGGCGCAGGGTTTTGCATTTGATTTTGGAACTTTATATATAACCCCATTCTTAAACGGGATGCGAATTGGTGCGAGTATGTCAAATTACGGAACCAAAATGCAACTTACGGGGCGTGATTTGATAATTATCTATACAGTTGGTGGTGGCACTGGAAATAATATCAACGCATTTATTCAAACAGATAAATTTGAGATGCCTTTGATATTTAGAGTTGGACTTTCAAACGATTTTATTAAAACTGAATCACAAAGGCTAACAACCGCAATTGATGCAGTTCACCCCAATGATAATACGGAATATTTAAATCTCGGAGTTGAATATTCGTTTAAAGAGATTTTTTTCCTGAGAGGCGGTTATAAATCGTTATTTGAAAAAGGAGGGGAGCAGAGGTATACATTTGGCGCTGGGTTAAAGTATTCAATTGCAAAGGGTTTAGCTCTTGCAGTTGATTATGCATATCTTGACTTTGGGCGTTTGAAAAATGTCCAGTATTTAACTTTGTCTGTTAAGTTTTAAAACATTTGAAAAAACGGAATGTGAAGAGATATCTGATAGGTATAGATGGAGGTGGAACGAAAACGCACGGTGTGATTTCGACCTTTGAAGGAGAAGTCATATCAGAAGCTTTTAAAGGCTCAGCAAATTTTCAAATGCTTGGAGTTGAGACGGTCGCTAAATCGCTTGTTGAGTTAATTTATGAACTTATCAATGGTGCTAATTGCCAAACTTCGGATGTTGAGCTTGTCGTCATAGGTATTACTGGAGCTGGGAGAGAGAAAGATAGAGAAAGGATTTACACGGGAATAGTTAATTATGCAGAAGTCGAAAAATTATCTCTACCTAAATTGATTATAGAAACCGATGCTAGAATTGCTCTTGAAGGTGCATTTATGGGGGAGTCTGGTATCATCTTAATTGCTGGTACAGGTTCAGTTATGTTTGCAAAAGATGTTGCTGGAGAAATTCATAGGGTTGGAGGTTGGGGGAGATTTATAGGCGATGAGGGAAGTGCTTTTGTAATAGGGCGTGAAGCTTTGAGAGCTGTTGCGAAATGTGTCGATGGAAGAGGAAAAGAAACAATCTTGAAGCAGTTAATTTTTGAAGAGTTTAATTTAACCGATTTAATGCAGGTTGTAAGTGAAATTTACTCGGGAAAATTTGATATCGCCAAGGTGGCGCCACTTGTTATGAAGGCTGCGGAACTTGGAGATGAGATAGCAATTAAAATTCTTGATGATGCATGTTTTGAACTTTTAGCTCATATTAGGGCTATGCTGAAAAAAGCAAGGTTTGGAGAAAAGGTTAATCTCGCTCTTCTCGGTGGTGTGTTGCAAAGCGATAATTATGTTTCAAGGAGATTGAAAGATATGATAGCACAAGAATTGCCCGAAATCAACTTAGTTAGGCCTGCTTCTTCCCCTGCTTATGGGGCTGTGATTTATGGAAAAAATTTAATTAAGAAACAAAATGGAATTGCTTAAAATGAAGAAAATATTTTTATTGCTTTCTGTTGCCGTTATTTTGCTTGCGATTTTTAATGTTAAATTGATCAACCGCGTGAAAAGTTCTGTTGAGAATTTATCGCAATTACCACAGAAAAGAAGTCAAAAGAAACATATTGACTTGTCCAAGCTTAATAAAACGGAGTGGGTTAATTATTGGATGAGGAAGTTAACGCTTGAGGAAAAAGTAGCTCAGATGATAATGCCTGATGCACGCGGTATTTTTCTTGCGAGGGATAATAAAGAATTCCAACGCCTTGTCCATTATGTTAAAGATAAGAAAGTGGGGGGATTAATTTTCTTCAGGGGTGATGTTTATGAAACCGCTGATATGATAAATTACTTTCAAAAGATAGCTGAGATACCGCTTTTGATCTCAGCTGATTTTGAATGGGGGACAGCGATGCGACTTGATAACACCACTCATTTCCCGCCAGCTATGGGAATTGCAGCCACAGGGAAGCTAGAATATGCTTATGAAGTTGGAAAGATAACAGCTATAGAAGGTAGGGCTATGGGGATTCATCAAAATTATGCTCCAACTGTTGATGTAAACAACAATTACAAAAATCCTATAATTAACATTCGCTCTTTTGGTGAAACCCCGGAAATAGTTTCAAAGTTTTCCGTTGAATTTATACGTGGACTTCAAGAAAATGGGATGATAGCAACTGCTAAACATTTCCCGGGGCATGGAGATACGGATATAGATTCACATCTTGATCTCCCGGTTATTAATCATCCCAAGTCACGATTGGACTCAATAGAACTTGTTCCGTTTAAAGAGTCCATAAAAGCAGGTGTTAAGTCGGTAATGATTGCGCATATATCTTTCCCACAAATAGATACTGTTAAAGGTTTGCCATCTACTTTGTCTTATAACATAGTAACCGGAATTTTGAAAAACGAACTTGGCTTTAAAGGTTTAATTGTAACCGATGCGATGACAATGCGTGGAGTTACAAAACTTTACTCTAATGCGCTTGCATCTGTTTTAGCTGTTAAAGCTGGGAATGATATAATTTTAATTCCACCAGATGTTGATGAGGCTATTGATGCAATTGTAAAAGCTGTGAAAAGAGGGGAAATAAGTGAAGAGAGAATAAATGAGTCTGTAAGAAAGATACTTGAGTTCAAGTATGACCTTGGGCTACATAAAAACAGGTTTGTTGATGTTAACAAAATTCGGGATGTTGTTGCTACTGAGGAGCACCTCCGAAAAGCGAAGGAGATAGCACGCGCTTCAATAACTGTTGTTAAAAATGACGGAATTTTACCTTTAATGCAATTCAACGATAAGAGGATATTGTTTATAACTATGGTTGACTCAAATGATCCGTACAGTGGGAATTCGTTTGTTTCGGAAATTTCGAAAAGATATGATAATATTTCCTTCGAAAGAGTTGATTTAAGAAGTACAGATGAAGAATTAAACGCTATACTTTCAAAGTTAAATGGCTTTGATCTTGTTATAGTTTCAGCCTATGTTCGGGTCAGAGCATACCAAGCATCACTTGCACTACCCGAGAAACAGTCAAGATTGCTTAAACAAATTCTCGCGTCGGGGAAACCAGTTGTGTTAATTTCTTTTGGAAACCCTTATATTGTCATTGAATATCCGAATGTGAAAGCTTACATCTGTTCTTACTCGGATGCCCAACCTGTTGTAGAGGCTACTGCGGAGGTTTTGTTTGGTGAGATCTCTCCGCAGGGTAAGTTACCCATAAATATTCCTGGTTTCGCAACACTTGGAACAGGGTTGAGCTACCCACAAGCAACATTGCGTTATGGTTATCCTGACGAGGCTGGTTTTGATCCAGCCAAGCTTGCGGTTCTTGATTCGATCATGGAAAAAGCAATCCAAGATTCTGTAAGTCCTGGGGCGGTTTTGCTTGTGGCACGTAATGGAGTCATAGCCTACCATAAAGCATTTGGAACTTACTCTTATGATCCGTATTCCAGAAAAGTTAACCCATCTTCAATCTATGATATGGCTTCGATAACGAAGGTTGCAGCAACAACAATCTCGATTATGAAGCTTTATGAAGAAGGAAAGATTAATCTTGATGATCCTGTGGCAAAATACATTCCGAAATTTGCCCAGAATGGTAAAGAAAAAGTTACCGTAAAAAATTTGCTTTTACATAACAGTGGCCTTCCATCGTGGAAACCATTTTATCAACTTTGTAAGACACCGGATGAAATCCTTGACTCGATTTATGCTCAACCTTTAGTTTATAAAACTGGGGATTCAACTGTTTATAGTGACCTCGGCTTCATAACTCTTGGTAAAATTATTGAGGTTGTCACGGGAATGCCACTTGATCAGTATGTCAAGAAGACATTTTATATACCGCTTGGAATGAAAAATACCACATTTTTACCTCCGGAGAAGTGGCTTGAAAATATCGCTCCAACCGAATATGATAGTACACTTGGTAAATTTGTTCATGGGGTTGTCCACGATGAAAACGCTAGGGCTCTTGGTGGAGTTTCTGGGCATGCTGGGTTGTTTTCAAATGCGAGGGATCTTGCAGTGTTAATGCAGATGATTTTAAATGGTGGTGAATATGGCGGTAAAAGATTTTTCAGGAAAGAGACAGTTGAACTTTTCACTAAGAGATGGCCTAACAATCGTGGGCTTGGTTGGGATAATGCACTTTCGCCTTATGGAAAAAGCGCTCTTGATGGTGCCTTTGGAGAGAATGCGTTTGGGCATACTGGTTTTACTGGAACATCTGTTTATGTTTATCCCGAGAAAAATGTTATCGCGGTTCTTTTGACGAATCGTGTTCATCCGACCAGGGCGAACACTAAACATATTCAACTTAGAAAAGTTGTCCATAAAGCAATTTCAAACGCAATTGTGGATTGAAAATAAAAATGGTGTCAAATGCAACTAATTGATTGGATAATTGTTGCTGCATATTTTTTACTTAGCGTCATAATCGGAGTTTACTATTCAAAAAGAGCAGGAAAAAGCGTAGGCGAATTCTTTTTGTCGGGCAGGAATCTTCCATGGTGGCTTGCGGGGACATCGATGGTTGCAACTACATTTGCCGCTGATACACCCCTTGCGGTTACTGAACTTGTCGCTAAAAATGGTATAGCTGGAAATTGGCTTTGGTGGAATTTTCTTTTTGGTTCAATGTTAACTGTTTTTTTCTTTGCTCGACTTTGGAGAAGAGCGGGGATTTTGACCGATGTTGAATTTGTTGAAGTAAGATATTCTGGGAAGCCGGCTTCTTTCCTTCGCGGGTTTAAGGCACTTTATCTTGGTTTATTTGTTAACACTGTTATAATTGGGTGGGTAAATGTTGCGATGGTTTCAATTTTAACTGGCTTTTTCGGGGTTTCGGAGGAGATTGTGAGATATTATGTTTTCGGAGCGATGCTCATAGTTGCAATTTATTCTGCTCTCTCCGGACTTTGGGGTGTTGCTGTGACAGATGCATTTCAATTCGCCATTGCGATGGTTGGAACGATAGTGCTTGCGATCGTTGTTGTAAATCTCCCCGATATAAATGGCATATCCGGGTTAAAGGAAAAGCTTCCAGAATGGGTTTTTAAGTTCACTCCTGTTGTTGGAGCAGAAAAAGAACTTGCTTATGGTGGTGTTCTCGCTTTGAGTGTTTCATCTTTTATTGCATACATTTTCGTTCAATGGTGGGCTTCATGGTATCCAGGTGCTGAACCTGGGGGAGGTGGATATGTTGCTCAAAGGATGATGTCTGCAAAAGACGAAAAACATTCTTTGTTGGCAACGCTCTGGTTTACAATTGCTCATTACTGCATAAGACCTTGGCCTTGGATAATCGTTGGGCTTGCAACGCTTGTGCTTTACCCAGAGCTTGGCTTGGATGATAAAAAACTTGGTTATATCTATGCAATGAGAGATTATCTTCCCGCGGGGCTAAAAGGACTATTGATAGCTGCATTTTTCGCAGCTTATATGTCAACGATCGCAACACATTTAAATTGGGGAACATCTTATGTCATAAATGATTTTTACAGAAGATTTGTGAAAAGGGATGGAAGTGAAAAACATTATGTTTTCGTAGCGAGGCTTGTGACATTGATTGTAATGGTTGTTTCTGTTTTGATAACTTTGATAATCAAAACTATCTCTGGGGCATGGCAGTTTATAATTGAAGCAAGCGCAGGACTTGGACTTGTGTTAATTTTGAGATGGTATTGGTGGAGAATAAATGCGTGGAGTGAGATCGTGGCTATGATTGCACCACTTTTTGGTTATGCTTACATAAAATTTTTCACAAAGATAACCTTCCCAGAAACACTTTTTTACATCGTTGGTTTTACAACCGCTTCATGGCTTCTTGCAACCTTTATAACTAAGCCTGTTGATAGAGAGCATCTTGTTAACTTTTACCGCCGCGTTCATCCGGGTGGGATTGGCTGGAAGAAAATTGCTAAGGGAATTCGGGATGTCAACCCTGACTCGGGCTACATCTATCTTTTTTTGGATTGGATAAGCGGAATTGTTTTGGTTTATATGTCGCTTTTTGGGATTGGTAAAATTGTTTTGGGTGAGTATTTAATTGGGATAGTTTATCTTTTGATTGGTTTAATTGCTGGTTTGGTGATATACTGGGATTTATAAAAGCGCGGTTGGGAAAAAGCAATTAGATAAGATTTTTAAATGCAAATCGCCGTAAGATATTGACTTTTAACAAAAAATGTTTTATAATTACAAAAAAGAGCAATGAAAATTCAAGGAGGTTGATAATATGAGAAAACTTTTTTCTTTGGCTATGTTTTTAATTTTCGTTGTTTCATTTGCAATTTCACAAGGCGGTAATTCAGTAAAGCCCGAGGTTGAAGCGGCAAAATTTTTTAACGAGGGTAATTCTCTTTTAAGAAGCGGGAATTATAAGGCAGCGATTGAAAAATATGATGAAGCGTTGAAGCTTCAAAAAGACCCAAGGTTTTATTACAATAAGGGTCTTGCTCTCAAGGCCTTGAGGCAAAATGAGGAAGCAATAAATGCATTTAAAGAAGCGATAAATCTTAAAAATGATTTTGCCCCAGCTTATAATGCGATTGCGGGAATTTATTTGACTCAGGGTGATTATGACAACGCCATTGAAAATTATACGAAAGCGCTACAATATGATAAAAAGCTTGATGCTGCAATTAAGGGAATCGTTGAGGCGTTATTAGGTAAGTCAAACGCATTAATTCAAGCTGGGAAATTCCAAGAAGCGGTTGATCTTTTGACGCAAGCAACAACTTATAGACAGGATTATCCCAAGGTTTATGTAATGCTTGCGATTGTTTACAATAAACTCTCTCAATATGATAAAGCAGTTGAATCTGCTAAGAAAGCAATCGAGATAAATCCAAAAGGTGCGAATTCAGATGCATATTTTGAGCTGGGCGTTGCCTATAAAAAACTAGGTCAGATTGAGGAAGCAAGGAAGGCATTCCTTGAGGCTAAAAAAGATCCACGCCTTGCGAGGAATGCACAATATGAGCTTGATCTTTTGAAGGAGCAGTAAATCCTTAAATTTTGTGAAATTTAAACTTCTACACCCGACCATTGTTGGTCGGGTTTTTTGTTAAAAATGGGAAAGATATGAAAAACTCGGATATAAAATTTTTAACAAGGATTGTCTCACTTGTATCGCTTGGTAAAGGGAAGAAACTAGAGGAGGAGTTAAGGGAAGCTTTCTCGCATGGTGTAAAAGTTAAGAGAGTTGAAGAAGCGATTTTACAGTGTTATCTTTTTGCTGGATTTCCGGCAGTTATCGAAGGTTTTACAGTGTTGAGGAAATTTGTGGGAAAGGGTTCGGCTAAATCAAAGGGTTACAATGTTGATAAATTTTACTCGAACGGAGTTAAGACATGTAAAAAGGTTTATGGTGAAAGTTTTGATAAGTTGATTAAAAACATGGAATCACTTCATCCTGAGCTTCTTGAGTGGATGTTGATCGAAGGTTATGGTAAAGTTTTAAGTAGGGATGTGCTAAATTTGAAAGTGAGGGAACTTTTGAATGTTGCAATTCTTACATCGCTCGGATGGGAAAGGCAACTTTATTCTCATTTGAGGGGTGCGTTAAATGTGGGAGTTAGACAGGAAGATGTTATCAAAACAATCGAAGAGATCACCGATATTTGTGGGATTGCAAAAGTTAAAAGGGCATTGAAAATTTTTCAAAATATCCTATCTTCCCTGTGATCTCATAATGTAAGCGATTAGATCAGCTATCTCTTGATCCGTCAATTTATCGGAGGTAAAAAAGGGCATTGGGGTTTCGGCTGATGCTGGTGAGCCGGCGCGAACCATTTCAATTATTTTTTCTGCCGTGATTTCCGGTCTGAAAATTTGTGGGGCGAGATCACCTTCTTCAGAATGACATTGAGCGCAAGCTTTCTCATAAACTATCGCACCATTTTCTGGAACTCCCGAAAGAGTTAAGATTTTCCCTTTAATTTGGCGGATTTTTTCTTTTCTTATCGACTCTTCTTCCCAAGGTAAAACAATAGGTTGTGATGTTAATTTTTCGATTGCGGTGTCTTTGGATATAAATTCAAAAATATGCTAATAGCGCCTGTGCATCTTCTGGTGTTAGAGCTTTTAATGGGTTCGTGACTCCGTATTTTTTCTGGTACATCACAACGCAAAGCCCGGCGCCAGCTGCTGTTATATTTAATGCATCACCACGAAATCTACCATACCAAGTTACTTTTCGCTTATGAGCCCCTATCAGGTTATGCCCTGGTCTGATTTTATCATCAGGATGGTTAACATCATCAAAATCTGCATGACAATTTGCACAGGCAAGCCCGGTGCTCCCATAGTTTGGATCATAAAAAATTTCGCGTCCGCGTCTGATGTCTTCAGGAAGTTTTATATTTTCACCCTGATGTCGGGCACAGGATAAAAGTGAAAAAGCGAGAATTAAAATCGGAATTCCGAATAGGGGTCTCATTGTAACTTTAAATTTACTTGTTTGACTTTAAGATATGCAGAATTTAAATTTTTTTAAAATTTGTCAAGCGAAAAATTTTTACAGGTGTGTTCATGAATGGTAAACTTTTCAAATTGGCAAAAGTCTTGATTGTTTTATCTTTTATTTCAAACCTGCTTATTGCTCAGGCTATTACATTTGAAAGAAAAATATCTGGCAAGTTTAAAGATACGCTTGCAGTAAGATGGCTTGATCCAAGGTTTGGGGAGTTTCCCGATGCTTCACTTATTGATTTTAGTTTTCTCTTGGACCCACCCGCGGGAAAATTTGGATTTGTAAAGGTTGGGGAGGATGGACATTTTTACCTTGAAAAAACAAACAAGCGAATAAAATTTTGGGGTGTAACAATTGCTGGAAGCCATGTTGACATACCTAAGGAGAGAATCGAAACAGTGGTTGAGGTTCTTGCTCGCGCTGGGTGTAATATTATAAGGTTGCATGAACTTGATAACAGAGGAGGTGAGAAATTTGGTATAGTCAGAAGAAACATAATTGATGAGTCTTATCCAAACGAAAATAATTCTAGAAATCTCGATAAAGAATACCTTGACAGAGTTGATTACTGGATTTATCAGGCGCAAAAGCGTGGAATTTACGTTTATCTTGTTCTTCGTGCATATAGAACATTTAAAGCTGGAGATGGGGTTGAAGGCGCAGAGAAGATGGAGCGAAAGGGTTCGCCTTATGGCCTTTTTGATGAGCAAATGATTAAGCTTCAGAAAGAATTTATTGATAACTTCCTTTTTAAGCATGTAAATCCATATACAGGGGTGCCCAATGGGTTAAACCCAGCGGTTGCGATGATAGAGCTCATAAATGAAGATAGCTTTTTCTTTCAATACGATAAACTTGATGCGATGATCGAACCATATAAAACTAAATTTATGCGCTTGTGGGTTCAATTTCTGAGGGAGAAGTATGTTAATACTGAAAATTTAAAAAGAGCTTGGACAACTAAAGATGGTTTTTCAATCTTGGGTAATGATGAATCTATTGAAGAAGGTAGGGTTAAATTCCCAAAGTTAAAATTAGGGGAATTTAGCGAGGTTGGGCATAGTGAAATTGATCACCCATTGAGAAAGAAAGATGGAATTGAATTTTTGATGTCTCTTCAAGTAAAACTTTTCAAAGATTTGAAAGAGTTCATTCGCTCGAGAGGATGTCCTATACCTTTGACTACAACTGTTAACGGTGAGTTTATATGCGATACATACACAGTTGCTTCTGAACTTGATTTTATCGGACAAAATATGTATATGGATCATCCATTTTTTGAGCAAGGTCGCGAGTGGGTTGGTATTTCGTTCTTCAGAAATGAAAATTACCTTAAAAAAAGTGATAGGTGGGGTTTTCCTGTTTATTCAAGTTTCTATGCTTGGGATAAAAAACCAATTGTAATTCGTGAGTGGGCTTTATGCTATCCAAATGAATATAGGGCTTCAAGTTTAATTCAAATGGCTGTTTATTCTTTGCTTCAGGATTATGATGCCGTGATTTATTTCGCTTACTATACTTGGGGCGATGTCAATGTTTGCTCACCATTTGGGTTGCAATCTGATCCAACAAGATGGGGGTTATTTGGATACGCTGCGAAGATTTTTATCAACTCTGAAATAAAACCATTTCATGAGAAAGTAAATATATGCTTTTACCCCGATGATCTTAAAACGTTTATCGATTGGTGGAACGAGGCTTATAAACTCTCCTACAACTTCATGTTAAGAAATAAGATTTTAAGTAATGATGAAATCGCAAGTTTGGGAGGGAATGAAATTAACATTCCAGCAAGAGATATTTTTAGAGGAAACGCAAAGAAGTTGATTGATTCGTTGATGAAAATTACTCGTGATGAGATTAAAATCGACTTTGCAAAGGGTGTTTTGCTGATAAACTCAAAAACTTTCAAGGCGGTTTCTGGTGAAGTTGACACTTCAAAAACTTACAAACTTGGTAATTTTAAAATAAAAATATCTTCCCCCATTTCTGCCGTTTTGATATTAAGCCTTGATAATTTGCCCCTGGAGAAGTCAAATAAAATTGCTGTGAAATTTGTAACCGTTGCCAAAAATCGAGGACAAATTTTTGAAAGGGTTAATGATGGGCGGTTCGCACTGAAAAATCAAGGTAGTGCGCCTGTTCAAACATATGGTGAAAAATCTGATTCGGGCATTGAAATATTGAAGGATGATAAGAGTATAGTTAAAAGCTTTATGAGGAACGGAAGTTTTGAAGTTGTAATTGACAAAGATAAAAAACATGTTTTCATTTTTTGTGATACACCGAATATAAAATTTGAGGTAAGCCCCGAATTTTTTAGGTTTGGACGAATTGTGAAATTTTATCAGGAAATTGGTGGAGAAGGTTGCGGAGAAGTTTTTGAGAATAGCGCGTTTGTTTATCCTGGCTATTCAAAGTATGTGATGATTTATTAGCATGTAGAATTTTGGACCATGTCATATGTTTTTTCTTTTTTACAATTTTGTTAAATTTTTTTGCTAAATTTCAGAAAAACAACCTGTGTGAAAAGTGGCGAAAGTTGATCTTTCTGAACTTAAAAAAAGATTAAAAAAGATAAAGCTCGTCGCTTGTGATCTTGATGGGACATTGCTGAGCTCTGAGAATCAAATCGGTGAAGGGACGATGCAACTTGTTAAGGAATTAAAAGATTATGGGATTAGATTTACTCTTATCACTGGTCGTGTGCATTCTGCTTCCGTTAAATATGCTAAAAAGCTTGGCATTGAAGATCCTATAGTTTCACTAAATGGCGCTCTTGTCAAGTTTCCCGAGGGTGAGACGATCAAAGCCTTTTATCTTCCAGAAAAAAAGGTTCTAAAAGCGCTTGACCTTGCCGAGAGATATTTTGTAAACATACTTTTTTATTCTGAAGATAAGGTTATTTATACTCCAGAAAATACCATCTTTCCATCATATATTGGAAATTTGGAGGCTGAAACAATGGAGGTTGATTCATATTATGATCATACTGATAAGGTTCTTCGCGTTGTTTTTAGTTCGGATCGAAGTTTGATACTTCATAAAATTGCGCATAAACTTGAACCCCCTTTCTTTTCGAATATATCGACTTCAATTTACCCATCGCTTAAATATGATAGGTTAACTTATCTTGAGGTGAAACGTCGTGGGATTTCAAAAGCGACAGGATTAAAATATGTGTGTAAATATTACGGGCTGAAATGTAAGGAAGTAGTTGGAATTGGGGATTTTTATAACGACCTTGAATTCTTGAAGAAGGTTGGTGTGGCTGTAGCGATGAAAAATGCAATTGCCGAAGTAAGATTTAATGCTGATTATGTTACGACCAAGACAAACGATGAAGATGGTGTGAGCGAATTTCTTGAAATTTTGCTTGATGCAAAAAAATCAGCTTAAGATATGAAAATTTTACAGAATCTAACATTTTTTTTCGCGAGGGGTTTAACTTTGAAGGTTTTGATGTTTTTTCTCCCTCCGCTTTTTGCTGTGATTTTGTTCAGGAGCCCTTATGTTTTTGAACATAAATATGAGGTTGGAAGCGTATGGCTTTATGATGATGTCGTTGCACCTTTTTCTTTTCCAATTTATAAAGATGAAAAACAATATCAGGAGGAGATTGCAAGAGTTTACAATGAAGTTTACTTCATATTTGATGTAGATACACAAGTTTACAAAAATCAGCTAAATGAAATTCATGTTTTTTTGACTAATTTAAAATCATATCTTGATCTGAAACAAGCTCATCAAGTTAAGTCGAATAACAAGCGTGATTCGGCTGAAATTGAAAATTTAAAGAAAGTTTTGATTCAGAAAATCACCCCTGAAGAAGTTGAGAAAATCGAGTTTCTATACAAAGTCGGTTACTTTAATTTAAATAAATTAAAGCTCTCTGCTGAAACATATCTTTCATCAATATACCGACCCGTCGGGGTTATTTCAATTCCGAGATCAGCGCTAAGGCGAAATGAGATAGTTTTAAGAAAGGGGAAGTTTGAGGAGGTTTATAAGCAGGGAAAGTTTTATGACTTAAGTGAAGCTCGTGTTTTTGCTGAAGATTTTGTGCAGAAAAATTTTCCTGAGTTCGGTGTAATAGATTCAACTTATTTTGACTTGATCGCAAAGATTTTTTATTCATTTGTTAAGCCGAATCTAATATTTAACGAGGAAGAGACAAATGACTTAATTGAACGGGAGAAGAGCAAGATTTTAAGAACCGCTGGCGTCGTTCGAGAAAATGAGAAGATAATATCTAGACATGAGATAATAACTCCAGAAAAGTATTTGAAGCTGGAATCATTGAGAAGGGCTCAGAAGGAGCGGGGCATTGGAACAGGACAAGTGTTGAAAGATCTTGGGCGTTTTATTTTGATCAGTAGCATACTAACCATCTTTTGGATTTATCTTTACATGTACAGGAAGAAAATTTATTTTGATAATAAATTGCTTTCCCTTATAACTGCCCTTTTCATGTTTGAGATTTTGCTCGCTTTCCTGATAACGAGGATGAAAGCAGGATATGAAGTGAATTATCTTATTCTTATACCAGCATTTTCAATGTTGATGACGATAATATTTGATTCAAGAGTTGCGTTTTGGGCAACTGCGGCTATTTCACTTGTGATCGGTTCCATTACTGGTTATAGCTATGATATTACCGTAGCATCATTTGTCGCTGGAGCAATTTCAATTTATTCTGTCAGGAGTATTGGCAATAGGATGCAAATTTTTAGAAGTTTTATCTTCATTTTTATTGCGTATGCTTTTGTTGTGCTTAGTTTTTCTTTTCAAAAGCAGGAATCCATAAATGTTATCCTTACTAAACTTAGCTTTGTGGCTGGTAATGCTTTGCTTTCACCAATTTTAACATATGGATTGTTAGTTTTCTTTGAGAAGATCTTTGGGATTATGACGGAAATTACACTTCTTGAGCTTTCTGATTTCAATCATCCCCTTCTCCGTGAGCTTTCGGCGAGGGCGCCAGGAACATTTCACCATAGTATTGCAGTTGCAACGCTTGCAGAAGCAGCAGCAAAAGCAATTGGAGCCAACTCCGTGCTAGCCCGCGTTGGAGCATATTATCACGATGTCGGTAAAATTCTAAATCCCGAATTTTTCGTCGAGAATCAAATGGAATCAGATAAACTTCACAGTTCAATCACGCCCGAGCAAAGCGTTCAGATAATTATATCACATGTTGAGGAAGGTCAAAAAATGGCTCGAAAATATGGTCTTCCATCTGAGATAATAAAGTTTATCCCTATGCATCATGGGACAACGCTCGTTGCCTATTTTTATGGAAAAGCATTGAAGAGAAGAGAACTAAGAAACGTCGAAATAGAGGAAAGCAATTTCAGGTATAAAGGACCAAAACCAGATTCAAAGGAGACAGGGATAGTAATGCTTGCTGATTCCGTGGAAGCTGCGGTTAGATCGCTTGATGAGAAAACACCTGAGAATATAGAGAAAACTGTTGAGGCAATATTTGAAAACAGAATTGAAGATGGTCAACTTGACGAATCAAATTTAACTTTTAAAGATATTGAAGAGATAAAGAAAACATTTATTCAAATGCTTGTCAATCTTTATCACCCCAGGGTTAAATATCCTGAACAGGAAAAAGTGATCGAAAAGAAGTCGGGTGAAAATAAGCAGGTAAAATTTAAAGCAACAAGAAAAACAAAGAAGTCAGGGAATGTCTCAAGTTGATGAAAAATATGTGTTCGATAGGGCTTTGTTGAAGATTAAGAATAATAATTGGAGGCGATTTTTAACTCATTTTCTTAGGTCTGTTGAAATTGAAAAGGGTTATTCGAAAAATACAGTTGAATCATATTCCATTGATCTTGCTCGCTATATTTCTTTTCTTGAGGATAGAGGAATTGAGCATCCGGATCGTGTCAGCGAAGAATTGATAAGGGAGTATATCCATGCGCTTGGAATGGCTGGGTTGAGCCCATCAAGTATATCTAGAAATATTGCTTCGATAAGAACATTCCATAAATTTTTGCTTCTTGAGTCATACTCTAAGAATTATCCCGTTGAAAACATTGAAAGTCCAAAGACAAGGAGAAAACTTCCTGAAGTTCTGAGCATTGATGAAGTCTCATCTTTGCTTGAGCAACCGGATGTCTCAACTCCGATTGGATTGAGGGATAAAGCACTACTCGAATTGATGTATGCGACAGGTGTGAGGGTTTCTGAATTGATAAATTTGAGGCAGATTGATCTGCTATTTGATATGGAAATTATAAGGGTTTTTGGCAAGGGTTCAAAAGAGAGGTTAGTACCAATTGGTAAGGTGGCAATTAAATGGGTGCGGGAGTATCAGTTGAAAGTTAGGCCGAAACTTGTTAAAATTGGAAGCGGAGATTTTCTTTTTTTAAGTAGATTAGGCAGAAAACTGACGAGAATGAGTGTGTATAAAATTGTAAAGAAATATGCCTCGATGGCGGGTATAAAAAAAGAAATACACCCGCACACATTGCGACATTCATTTGCGACGCATCTCCTTGAAGGCGGTTCGGATTTAAGATCGGTTCAGGAAATGCTTGGGCATGCGAGCATAACAACAACTCAAATTTATACTCACATAAGCAATGAAACATTGAAAGAGATATATCGCCTTTATCACCCAAGGGCAATTTAATTTTTAACAAACTAAAACAAAAAGGAGCAAAAAACTATGGCAGGTCAACTACCAAACTGGGAAAACATAGCTGAAAAGCTCAATAGTTATGTTAATGATGTCAGAAATGAATTTGAACAAATGCTTGGTGAAATAGTTGAAATCCCAACCATCAGCATGGACCCATCTTACAGAAATGATATTGAGCGAGGGGCTGATCTTGCAGTTGAATTTTTGAAGAAATTTGGTTTTGAAGCTAAGAAATGTCAAACCCCCGGAAATCCAGTTGTCTTCGGGTCATATGTAACTGATCCAAAGAATCCAACTCTTGCGATTTATAATCATCTTGATGTTCAACCTGCCGGTGGTCCTGAGTGGGTTCGTGAACCGTTTAAGTTTAGCAAGGAGAATGGGAAATATTATGGGCGTGGAACAACTGACGATAAAGGACCAGCTCTTTCAGCCCTTTTTGCTGCTCGTTTTGCGGTTGAAAATGGTATCCCATTGAATATTAAGTTCATTTGGGAATTTGAGGAGGAAAACGGAAGCCCGAACTTTGAATACTTCATCAAGCAATACAAATCGGAGATCAAACCAGATTCTATCCTTGTCTCGGATACTTTGTGGATTTCTTCTGATAAACCTGCTATACCTTATGGGTTGAGAGGTTTACAAGGAGCCAGGCTTGTTCTTGAAACGGGCACGAAAGATGTTCATTCTGGAACCACAGGTGGTTGGGCAAGAAATCCGATTGGTGAAATTTGTCAACTCATATCACAGCTTTACGATGCAAAAACAGGTAAAATAAAGATTCCCGGATTTTACAAGGATGTAAAGAAATTAAGCGATAAAGAATTGAAGAATTTCCTTGCATCAGGATTTGATGTAAAAAAGAGAATCGAAATATTTGGTTTCAAGAGCGTGAGAACGAAGAACAAAGCGGAGGTTTTGAGAAGAATTTGGGCTGAGCCAACTTTTGAAGTTCATGGCATTGTGGGTGGCTATACAGGCCCTGGGATAAAGACGATAGTTCCCCCAAGAGCTGAAGCAAAGATAAGCATGCGACTTGTCCCGAATCAAACACCGGAAAAAGCTTTCAAATTGCTTAAAGATTATGTGAAGAAGCTTAACCCGGATGTTGAAGTTATACGTGAGAACGCACTTGAGCCGTATCTTGGAGAATTCGAAGGACCCTATGCTGATTCAGCGGTGAAGGCAATCGAATATGCATTTGGAGTTAAACCCGCTTTCATAAGGGAAGGTGGTTCAATTGGTGCGGTTGTCACGATGCAAAAGTTGTTAAAAGTTCCAATTGTTATGATTGGGCTTAGCTTACCCGAGCATGGATATCATGGGCCGAATGAAAACTTTGATTGGAGACAGGCATCAGGTGGGATGAAAGCGTTTGTTAGATACTTTTATGAGATTTCCCAGATAAAATAAAAAACTTTAAAAAGGGGCTTTTGAATAAAAGCCCCTTTTTGTTTTAAAAACTTGAAACTTAACAAAAAATTTATTATTAATTACCTGTATTTTTTAGAATGTCAAACTCTAAAAAATAGGAGGAGGTGAAATTGAAAGCATTAGGGAGGCATCTTCTAATCGAGCTTTTCAACTGCGACCGAAAACTTTTGAACGATGTCTCTTTTGTTGAAAAAGTTCTGACGAAATCGGCAGAACTTGCTGGTGCAACTATTGTGAAAACATTTTTTCATCCCTTCAATCCTCACGGTGTGAGTGGGGTTGTTGTTATAGCGGAATCACATCTTACAATCCACACATGGCCTGAGTATGGCTATGCAGCAGTTGATGTCTTCACATGTGGCGACGATGTTGATCCGTATGTGAGCTATCAGTATTTAAAAGAAAAATTCAAGGCTAAAAGTAGCTACCTCATGGAGGTAAAACGCGGGCTTTCGGAAAACATAACTGGTACGATTACAAAGAAAATATCAGCAGGAGTTCTTGCAGGAGAAAGGTGAAGTAAATACTGACATACCAAATAGTAATAGAAAAGAAGTTTGGCTTACGGAATACGGACCCGGAAACACCGCTATATCTTTAAGGGTGAAGTACAAACTTTTTGAGAAAGAAACGCCTTACCAAAAGATTGAGATTTTTGAGTCTTATGACTATGGCAGGGTTATGGCGTTGGATGGGTTTATTATGCTTACAGAAAAGGATGAGTTCATCTATCATGAAATGATAGCGCATGTCCCTCTTTTTACTCATCCGGAACCAAAACATGTGCTTGTGATAGGTGGTGGAGACGGTGGTGCTGTGAGAGAAATTTTAAAACATAAAACAATCAAGAAAGTTGAACTTGTTGCAATAGATGAAGAAGTTGTGAAGACATCAAAAATTTATTTCCCAAACCTTGCATCATACCTTGATGATGAAAGGGTTGAAATAAATTTTCAAGATGGAATTGAATTTGTTAAATCAAAGCGTGGAATTTATGATATCATTTTGATAGATTCCCCGGACCCAATAGGTCCGGCGGTTGGACTTTTTGAAGAAAGCTTTTATAAAGATGCTTTTGCCTCTTTAAATGATTCGGGAATAATCGTAGCTCAATCAGAATCACCTTTTGTTTTCCCTGATTTAATAAAACGGATTTTTTTAATTTTTAAAAGGTATTTCCCAATAGTTCATTTTTATATCGCTAATGTTCCAACCTATGCAAGCGGGGTAATAAGTTTTATTCTTGGTTCAAAAAAGTTTGATCCCATAAAGGATTTTTATCCAGATAGAGTTAAAAATTTTGCTCCAACTTTAAAGTATTATAACGAAAAAGTTCATCTTGCATCGTTCGCTCTCCCGAACTTTTTCATAGATTTACTTAAATAAAAACTTTTAAATGTGGGCTTTAAAAAAGCATATATCGTCATTCTAATCGCGCTTTTTTTTATGTCCTGCCACTCTGACAAGGAAAAAGATAAAGATGTGAAATTTGCACAAACATATGGGGAAATTTTATTCCTGACTGAGAAGTTTAAAAATGATACGATTAAACTTAAAATGAAAATTGATTCTGTCTTGAGTGCAAATAAAATCGAAATGCGGGAGATCGATTCGATTGCAAAGGCATATAGTAAAGACCCTGAAAAATGGGCAAAATTTTTTGATGAAGCGAAAAAATATCTTGATAAAAAAAGCTTAAATGCTCAACCCCAAAGACATTGATGAAATATATCTTTACTCTATCTGGCTCTCTTCGGGTAGAAATTTAACTTTAAAGGCAAAAGCCAATTGCGTGGTAGAGATCCTTGACGTTGGCGAGATAAACACAGACGATGGCGCTGATTTTATAAATGCGAAAGTTAAAATCAATGGTAAGACCTATTGCGGGGATGTTGAGATTCATATAAGGGCATCTGACTGGAAAAGACATAAACATTATCTCGATGAGAGATACAATACAGTTATCCTTCATGTTGTCCTAGAGGATGACACAAGTGATGGATTTGTTCAAACAATTTCTGGGCGGAAGGTTTTAAATGCGGAGATTGACCGCAAGGTCAGTTTTCCCAGAGCACTGGTGGGGAAAGATGATAAAATCAAATGCTGTGAAATAAACCAAATAGTTCCAGCTGAAGAGAAACTTAAATGGATAAAAAAGTTAGGTTTAACGCGGTTATTTTTTAAAGCGAGAAATTTAAGCGAAAGGTTGCTTGAGATAATCGATGAAAACTTTTTCCTGATCTCAGAGCCACCAGAGAATTACCTACCAACATATCGAAGTTATTCGCTTTATCAATTATCTCATCGGTTTATATGGGATCAGCTTCTTTATGAAAAAATTATGGAAGGGCTCGGGTATTCAAAAAATAAATTGCCATTCCAAAGGCTTTCGAAAAATTTAACTTTAAGGTTCATATCAGAACATTCCTTTGCGCACTCTTATGAAAAGCAAATTTTGAAAATACAAGCGATCTTATTCGGCGTTTCAGGATTGCTTGAATATTATGTGAAGAAAAGACTTGACCATGAAACGAAACTTTTTCTTGAAGAGATGTATCAGGAGTGGGTAAATGTGAAGAAGTCCTATCGCTCTGAAATCATGCACCATTCAGAGTGGAAACTTTCATCTGTAAGACCCGCTAATTCTCCGGTGTTTAAACTTGCGGGTGCTTCTGTTTTGATATGGCGTTTGATCCATGAGGATTTTTACGCCAAGGCAAGTGATATAATCCTTTCGAAGGTAAATTTGACTGAAAAAATACAACATCTTGTAAATTTATTGCGCGTGAAGTCGGAGGGTTATTGGGAAAACCATTATAACTTTGGTCGAGGGCGCAATGTTAAAACTGGTTACACAATTGGGATTTCAAAGTCAAAAGAAATAGTTGTCAATGCAATTCTGCCCATTATGCTTGTGTTTTCAAGGATTTTTAAAAAAGAAGACATCGGAAAGAGATTGATTGAGATATATAAAAATTTCCCAAATCTTTCATCAAACTGGATAACAGCAAAACTTGAAGATGAACTTTTTAAAGGGAGGATGAAGATTTCATCATCTGGGTTAACGCATCAGGGTGGAATTCAACTTTACAAGTTTTATTGTTCGAACGCGCTTTGCAGTGCATGTGCAATAGGAAATAAACTTTTTCTTTAAGGTTTAATCTTATTGATAAAATTTTGAAGTTTCATCTCGAGATTTTCGCTTCCAGTCAATTTTGCGAAGGCATCGTTTAAATCTAATACCCCAGCTATTTTAAGTATTTCATCAAGCGTTCCGGAAGCGATGATTTTACCATGGTTAATTATTATCAATTTATCGCAGATTTTTTCGATGACATCAAGCAGATGTGAGGAATAAAAAATTGTTCTGCCGTTTTCAGCAAGTTTTTTTATTATTTCTTTAAAAATTTGAATTGAATTTGCGTCAAGACCATTTAACGGCTCGTCAAGGAGTAAAACCTTCGGGTCATGCATTAGAGCGGATATTAATATAACTTTTTGTTTCATCCCCTTTGAGAAGCTTAACATCGGCTCATTTCTGTATTCGTAAATTTCGAAAATTTCCATTAGCTCGCTTATCTTTTTTTCAATAATTGAGTCTTTCATTTGATAAATTCTACCGATAAAGGTGAGAAATTCAATTGGGGTCAAGGTTTCAAATACAGCTCCAGATTCTGGAACATAACCTATTATTTTTTTGACTGCGTTTGGGTTTTCGGTTACGCTGATGCCATCAATATAAGCAAATCCACTTGATGGTTTAATTATCCCTGTCAAAATTTTTATTGTGGTCGTCTTGCCAGCGCCATTTGGTCCAATGTATCCACAAATTTCACCACTTCTGACGCTGAAACTTACATCATTTAATACCGCTTTATCACTGAAGTATTTTGTTATTTTTATCGCTTCAATCATCTTACACTTACGGTAAAACTTCTTGTTTCGCTAATTGAATTTATTATGTTTT
This sequence comes from Candidatus Kryptonium thompsonii, assembly GCF_001535985.1. Taxonomy (NCBI): domain Bacteria; kingdom Pseudomonadati; phylum Candidatus Kryptoniota; genus Candidatus Kryptonium; species Candidatus Kryptonium thompsonii. The sequence goes on from NZ_CZVS01000044.1 coordinate 54,289, forward strand.
CATCTTTTGTAAAAGTCGCAACTTTCCAAAAGTAAGTTTTGCCATTATAGAGCGATGAGCCCGAATATGAAACGGAAATGGTATCGTTTGAACCCTCTTGGTATATCACCTTCTTCCATATCTCGTTTCCAAACTTTGAAGTGGAAATGAATATGATGTATCCAGTTGCGTTTTCAACCTTTTCCCATTTAAAAGTTAAATTGTAACCGGTGATCGCATTGTTTTCTGGTTTGATAAGTTCCGGTGACCGTAAAATTACATCGCTTTCTTCGTAGCTTGGCTTGCTTTCAAGCCCACCCTTGTCAACTGCAATAATTTTGTAGTAATAACGTTGATTTATGGAAAGATTTAATGTATCCCTATAAAAGTTGGTTGTTGAAGTTCCAATGAGATTTGAATTAACTGTTTCAAAATTTTGAGTTTGGGCTCTAAAGATTTTGTATAGCTTTATATCCCCGTCCGGATTTTTATACCAACTTAAATTGATGTAGATTTCATTGATGTCGTTGTGAGCTTCAACTGTTAACCCAAGGGGTTGTATTGGTGGATAAAGATTTATCGGTTTTGCTTTAACGGTGAGGCTTGGTTCACTTTCATTGCCTGAGTTATCGACTGCAGTAATGTAGTAGTAATAAGTTGTGTCATAATCAAGTTCTTTGTCCGCAAATATATTTTCATATGTTTGTGCGATGAATGAAAAATTCACGCTATCGGTTGAACGATAAATTTTATAAAACGCCAAATCTGATTCTCTATTGTTTTGCCAGATTAGAATCACCATGCCGTCGCCTGCAAAATAAACATATAATCCCTGTGGTGGTGATGGAGGGATTAAATCAGGTTCAATTAATTGTTGTACTTCTCTTCTACAACCCGATAAGAAGATAAACAAACACAGGCATAGAAAAAGAACGTGTTTTGGCATTTAATTTTGTGAAGATAATTTTATTAGTGTTACTTCAGCGGGGGCGTTAAATCTAATTGGTGCAAGTGTAAAACCAAGTCCCCTGTTTACATTTATTAGCATCGAGCCAAGTTGATAATGTCCTGAAACATATTTTGTTTCAACTCTTGATGGTATGACTTTATGACCGAATACAGAAAAGACAACTTGACCACCGTGGGTATGCCCAGCAAGAAAAATTTTATACCTATTGTCATGTGCGAATTTGACAAGATTTTCTGAGGGTTGATGTGTTATAAAAATTTTTAAATCAGCGGTATTTTGAGATGAAAGTTTCGAAAGTGTTTCAGTATCTGGGCGTTTGCTGTAAATATTTGTCACAAGTGTTAAACTAAGGGTTGCGTTGCCAATTTTTAAATTTACATTTTCATTGTCGTATAATTTCATTCCATACTTTTTCATCTCTTTTGAGATACTTTCAACCCCAGCCCAGTAGTCGTGATCCCCGATGCATGCGAAAACCCCAAACCTTGACTTTATTTTTGAAAGCATTTCTACAGCAAGAGGTATATATTTAGTTCCAGATGTCACAAGATCCCCAGTGAAAATAACGATATCGGGCTCGACTGAATTAACAAGGTTGATGTATTTTTCGATTTTGTTCCTTCCAGTTCTACTATCTGCTTGGATGTCGCTTATATGGACTATTTTTAGACCGTTTAAGGCGGAAGGAAGGTTTGGGGATTTGAAATTTATTGTGTTAAGATTTATTGATTTTGTATCCATGTAAATTTTTACACCAGCATATAAGGTAGTTGTTAGGGTAATTAACAAGATCAGTCTTGGATAGATAAAATTTATTCTCATCTGAACGGCTGAGGCAAGGAGAGGTGATATAACTGCTTTTGCTATATCAATTATGAGAATTGGGAAGAAAGCTTGAATTGCGAAAACAAGCCCAAACCAAAATGGATAGGTGAAAAATGCGTCAAAGGTTTTATCGCCAAATCTGAAAGCATGAATTATCCCTTGAAAACCGCTTAAATAACCTATGAAGCCAATTAGAGGGTAAGAGATTAAATAAAGCGGTATAAGGATGGCGAAAAATCTTACAATTTTTTGATTCACATTCGTAATTTGTTTAACTGCATTTGAGATTTTGACCGAGAGATATAGGTAAATCAGGATTAAAATGCTGAGCAAGATCAATGTCATCCTCAGAACCCAAGGCAAAGCTTCAATTCAAAATTTTGTTTTTTAAATTTTAAAAAATCAGCATAACAAAAACAAGCGATACAACTTTCATTTTTAGTCAAGTTTTGATAATTTATTAAAACTGCGAAAAATAAACCCTTAAAACTGTTAAGTAGATGGAATGCCTAAAAGAGTTGAAAGTGGCAATAGATGCAGTTCTCAACGCTGGAAAAGTTTTAGAAGAGTATTTTGAAAATAAAAATTACCGCATAACATATAAAAGCAAATCAGGAAAGGGAAGCCCAGTCACCGATGCTGATATTGAGTCAAATAAGATTTTGATGGAAAGGATCAGGCTTGCTTTTCCTGATGATGGATGGCTTTCCGAAGAGACGGTTGATGACCAAGCAAGGTTAGAAAAAGAAAGAATTTGGATAGTTGACCCGCTGGATGGGACGGAGGAATTCTTGGAAGGATTCCCTATGTTTTCAATTTCACTTGCTCTCGTTGAGAATAAAGTTCCAGTGATTGGTGTAGTTTATAACCCCGTAAGCAAGGAGTTGTATTTTGGTGTTAAGGGGGAAGGTGCGTATATGCTAAAAGGGGAAGAATTAAATGGTGTTTTTCCAGATGAGCAGGAACTTCAAAATTTTTTGATAAAGAGCAAAAATTATCCGAGCACACTTGATGGGGCAACTGTCATACTGAGCAGAAAAGAGGTCAATAATGTTAAGTTGATAAAGGCGCTTGCAGAGAAATTTAAAAATGTGAAGTATGCAGGTGGAATCGCTTATAAAATTGTAAGCGTTGCTGGCGGTTTTGCCGATGCTGTTGTAAGCGTTTATAATAAAAGCGAATGGGATCTTGCAGGGGCTCATATAATCGCTGAAGAGACTGGCTTAAAAGTTACCGACTCTTATGGGAAAAGTTTACACTATAACGAGAGGGAAGTCAAAAGAAAGGGAGTTATAGTTGCTAATGAATCCTTGCATGGTGAAATTTTAAAGTTTATCAGGGAGCAATAGAAAAGTAGTGATAACAAAATTTTAGAGTTATGATGTTGAAAGTTTTGTCGCTTATCCTTTGCTTTATTTCTTTAGCTTCTTTTTGCGATGTTGTTGGTGATAGAAAAAATCGTTTGAAGGTTGAATATGGAAGCATAAATATAAATGGCAAATTTTATAATCTTGATCCGAATTTTAAACGAGGGAAGTTCTCGGTTGTCTTTCCGTTTATTGCGAAGAGAATTTTTGAGATGATATTTGGCGGTGGGGCAGAGAGAAGAAGATGCGATTTTGAAATTGTGAAATTTGATGAAGAAAGTTACAAAAAGAAAAACCCAACGAACAAGATAACATGGATTGGTCATTCTACATTCCTTGTGCAAATGGATGGGGTTAACTTTCTGACTGATCCAATTTTCAGCATGAAAGCAGGTCCGTTCGGGAATAAAATTGGTTCTAAAAGATATGTCCCGCCCGCTTTGGAGATTAAACAACTTCCTAAGATTGATTTCGTTATAATCTCGCATAACCATTATGATCATCTTGATATTTCAAGTTTAAAAAAAATTGTCGAGTTGAATCCAGAAGTAAAAATTTTCATCCCGTTGGGGGTAAAGAAATTGTTTGATGAAGAAGGGATTGGCAAAAATGCGGTTGAACTTGATTGGTGGGATGAATTTGAATTTAAAGGTTTAAAAATAATTTTCACTCCAACTCAGCATTTTTCTGGAAGATGGCTAAATGACTCGAACGAGAGTTTATGGGGTGGGTATGTAGTAGTTGGAAGTAGAAGATTTTATTTCGCTGGTGACACTGGTTATTTTTTCGGGTTTAAGTTGATTGGCGATGTGTTGGGTCCTTTTGACATTGTCTGTCTTCCGATTGGTGCTTATGAGCCTGCTGAGATGATGAGACCAGTTCATATGAATCCAGAGGAAGCTGTTAAAGCTTATCTTGATCTTAAAGGCAAAATTTTTTGTGCTATGCATTGGGGTACTTTTGATTTGTCCGACGAAAGGTGTGATGAACCACCAAGGCGATTACTTGAACATGTTAAGAAATTAAACCTTGACGAAGGTAATTTTAAGGTTTTTAAGCATGGTGAAACGATGGAATGGTAAGTTTGTTTTTTATCTTTTTATGTGTTAAATTTACAGTGCTTAAGTTTGTTCTTTAACGGTTATGTGGACCCGTGGGGGTGCTTCCCTTTTTGGGAGGCTGAGAGTATACCCCTTGAACCTGATCTGGGTAATGCCAGCGTAGGGAAACGGGTCGTAATTGAGGGTTAAAAAGCCGTTTTCCTACCGCTGTTTTTGGAAAACGGCTTTTTTATTCTGTTTCCCTTCTTATATCCCATCTCAGCTTTCTAACCCCCGCGGGCTTTAAATAAAAATCAAAAAACAAAAGTGGAGAGATAAAACCATGAAGAAAATATTAATTCAAATTCTGCTTTTGCAACTCTTTATATCCTTCGCGTTTACACAAGGCAAAATAAAGGGTTATGTTTTTGATTCGGAAACGAGGAAACCACTCCCGAACGCAAATGTTTATGTTGAAAATTTAGCCCTTGGCTCGGCAACGGATCAAAAGGGTTATTTTGAAATAAATAATGTCCCCGCGGGGAGGATAAATGTTGTTGCAAGTTTTATTGGTTATGCGAAACAGAAAAAGATAGTTGAATTGGCTCCGCAGGCTGAGATAAATTTAGTTTTTTATTTGGAACCAACGGTGCTTCCATCGCAAACCGTTGTGGTTACCGCTCTTATAGCTTCAGAGAAAGAATCCCCTGTCGTTTTTTCAAATCTTGAAAAACAGCAGATAAAAGATTTTTATACCACACAAGATGTTCCAATTTTGCTTTCGGAACTCCCGTCGGTTTTGTCTTACTCATGGTCAGGCAATGGGATAGGATACAACTATCTGAATTTGCGTGGCTTTGACCAAAGGCGAATTTCTGTTCTTGTTAATGGAATTCCACAAAATGATCCCGAGGACCATGGTGTTTACTGGCTTGATATGCCTGATCTGCTTGCAAGCGCTGGAAAAATTCAAATTCAGCGTGGGGCTGGGAGCGCATTTTACGGACCACCAGCAATTGGTGGTTCTGTTAATATCATAACTTCAAATTTCTCTATTGAACCAAAAATTTCCCTGTTCACTGGCTACGGAAGCTACAATACAAAAAAACATTCAATCGCGATAAATTCAGGATTGATTGAAAACAGGTATTCACTTTACGCTCGCCTTTCTTACATAGCAACAGATGGTTACAGGGAAAAGTCATGGGCTAAATTCCCATCTTACTTTTTAAGTGCGATAAGATATGACGATAATATGACAACCCAAATTCATCTTTATGGTGGGCCCTTTGAAGATCATCTAGTTTATCGTGGAATTCCAAAGTCATGGGTAAAAGATAAAAGCAAAAGAAGAGCGAATTTGAATTATATGGATGTTACAACCCGAGATGACGAGATTGAAAACTTTAGCCAGCCACATTATGAGCTTCTACATGAATTGAAGTTAAGTGATAACTTGATTCTCAATAATACTCTATTTTACATCCGCGGGGTTGGTTTTTGGGATATGGATGCTTCGTGGGCTGATACGGTTTATTTCCGTCTTTCAAGTCCTTATGCTTTAAAGTATGGCTTTACAACCCCATCGAGAAATCCTGGTGAAGCAATAGCAAGATATTTCATCGATTTAAATCAATATGGATGGTTGCCGAGATTGATGCTTAAGCATGGGAAGGGAGAATTAACACTTGGTGCTGAGCTTAGAAAGCACACTGGATTTCACTGGGGTAAAATCGTTTGGGCTCAGAATCTTCCCGAAGGATTGCCAAGTGATTATAGATTTTATGAGTACAAAGGTGCAAAAGATATCTTTTCATTTTATCTCTACGAACTCTTCAAGTTCAGACCAGATTTGAGGTTGATGTTGGGTTTGCAGTTTGTTTATAATAGGTACAAGGTTTATAACGAGAAAGAATTTTACGACTACAATTCAGGTAAATGGATAAGCAACGAGTTTTCTGTGCCATTTCGCTTTTTAAACTCGAAAATCGGTATAAGTTATGACTTAACCCAGAATATAAATGTATATGGAAGTTTTTCAATCACAAGCAGGGAGCCAAGCAGAAGGGATTTGTATGATGCAAGTGATGGGTATTGGTATCCGTGGGGCAAGAAACCAAATTTTGAAGTTAAGCCAGATGGAAGTTTTGATTTCACAAAGCCACTGGTTAAACCAGAGAGACTTTTTGACATTGAATTTGGCGGGGGTTATTTCAGCGATAGTTATAAATTTATTGCTAACTTTTATTACATGGACTTTAGGGATGAACTTGTGAAAAGTGGACAGTTGAACATATTTGGAGATCCAATTGTTGGTAACGCCGAGAGGACAAGGCATATTGGAGTTGAATTGGTTGCTGAAATAAAGGATTTACTAATTGAAGGATTTGAGATAGGTGGCAATGCAACAATTAGTAGAAATAAAATTGTAAAGCATGGCGTTTATGTGTGGAAAAATCCATATACAGGGGAGAGATATTCAACACCCCAAAGAATTGCTCTTGATGGAAAAAGAATCGCTGGTTTTCCAGATTACATGGGTTCATTGAGAATTTCTTACAGAAAAGGCGGATTGTTGATCTCAATTTTAGGTAAGTATGTCGGTGATTTTTACACTGACAATTTTAATCTCGTCCCTTCAAATAATGTCGGCGGTATAGATAGAAAAGTGGATTCCTATAAGGTTTTCGACTTGACGGTGGGATATAGATTTGATAAAATTCTTGGGCTCAATAATTTTGAGTTGAAGATTCAAATTAATAATCTTTTCAATGCACTTTATGCTGGTTCAGGTGTTGGAGATGAATTTTATCCTGGGGCAGAAAGAAATTATTTTGTAGGTGTCGGTTTTGAACTTTAAATTAAAATTTGTTCGGCTTGCTAAAAATCGGAGGTATTGATTTTGAAGGCTATTTTAATATGCAATGGCGATGCCCCATCGAAGCGATTTTTGAGAAAAATAGTTCGAAATTATGATGTCATTGCTTGTGCAGATGGTGGCGCAAATATAGCATATAGATTTAAAATTCGACCTGATTTTATAATTGGGGATCTTGATTCCGTTGATAAAACTGTGTTGAACTTCTTTCGAGAGAAAGGGACGGAAATTATATACGATTCGGATCAAAACAGCACGGATATAGAAAAATCAGTTAAGTTTTTGATTAGCAAAGGATATACAAGTATTGATATAGTTTCAACTATTGGAACCAGAGTTGACCATAATCTTGGGAATCTTAGCGTACTTGTTAATTATCATAAGAAAGCAAATCTGAAGATAATCGATGAAGGTAGCGAGATATTTTTTGCGACAGAGAAATTCTCATTTGTAGCAAATAAGGGTGACATCATCTCGCTTATTCCACTTGGAAGGAGAGCGTTTATTTTAAGGACAACTGGCTTAAAATTTAAACTTAAGAATGAAAATTTAACTTTCTGCGGTAGAGGTGTAAGCAATGTTGCGATTGGGCGCAAAGTTTCAATTCACATCGGGAAAGGAGGTGTGTTTGTTTTTAAAATAACTTCTGAAAGGTTATGAGAGTTAATTTAGCGATAGAAGATGTTGTTCTTATTGTGTTGTATTTTATTGGTGTTCTTTATGTTGGATTTACTGCTAAGAAAAGGAATGATGATGCTGATAGCGTTGAGGAGTATCTTCTTGCTGGTAGAAGTTTAACTCTTCCAATGTTTGTTGCAACCCTTGTTTCAACTTGGTATGGTGGAATTTTAGGTGTTGGGGAGTTTACTTATAAACACGGTTTATCAGCTTGGGTGGTTTTTGGTTTACCTTATTACATCTTTGGAGCAATTTTTGCTTTTATGCTTGCGGGCAAAGTTCGTAAATCAAATCTTTTCACAATACCAGAACGCCTTGCTCAAATATATGATAAAAAAACATCATTTTTCGGTACAATTTTAACACTTATACTTGTTACTCCAGCGCCTTACTTCTTGATGCTCGGTGTTCTTTTGCAAATTATATTTGGGCTAGATTTTAAATTGAGTGTTGTAATAAGTACTGTTATTTCAACAAGTTATCTTTTTGTAGGTGGCTTTAGAGCCGATGTTTATACAGATATTTTAGAGTTTTTCCTTATGTTTTTAGGGTTCAGTTTAATAATTCCATTTGCAGGTTTAAAATACGGTTGGATTGATTTTATTGTTGCCAATGTTCCCAAGGAAATATTGAGTTTGACAGGTGGGAACTCTATTCAGTATATAGTCGCCTGGTTTTTAATAGCCATATGGACGCTTGTTGATCCAGGTTTTTATCAGAGATGCTATGCAGCGAAAAATGAGAGGGTGGCAAAGTATGGGATTTTAATTTCAATTTTATTTTGGATGATTTTTGATTTTATGACGATAACTGCTGGATTATATTCAAGGGCGATATTACCCGAACTTGAACAACCACTTATGGCTTATCCTGTGCTTGCTGAGGTTGTGTTGCCTAAGGTGGCAAAGGGATTATTTTATATCGGAATGCTCGCAACGATTATGTCGACCCTTAACACTTTAGTTTTTATTTCGGCTACCATAATTGGGAACGATATAATCTGGAGGATAAAGAAGAAGCATAATCAAGTAAGCCAGATAAACCTTTATACAAAAGTTGGGCTTGTAATAACATCTGTTGTATCAATCTTACTTGCCATTTATTTCCCATCTGTCGTGGATCTTTGGTATATAATCGGGACTTTGACTATACCTGGACTTTTAATTCCTGTTGTTACAAGCTATTTTGAGGGTTTAGCACCAAGTCCAAAGTATGCATTTTTAATAATGGTTTCTGGATTCGTTTCTTCATTTGCTTCGTTTGCAATTGGACAGATTTTTAAGTCTTCGGATGGGGTTCCTATTTATCCATTTGGGCTTGAACCGATGTTCCCAGGGTTGATAGTTTCTACTTTGGTTTATGTTGTTGGTAAGGTTTTAGAGAGGGTTAGATAAAATTTGTTTTTTACGCTTTAAAGTGTTATTTTTACAAACAAAAAATTGAAAATTTAAAGGTAGGTTTTCGGAGATGGCAAGTCCTGATGTGATTGCAAACAGAACATTTTCGCCAAGGAAGGAAGATGTCATCAATCAGAGAAAGTGGTATTTAATCGATGCAGAAGGGCAAACCCTTGGCAGATTAGCGAGCAACATTGCTAGAATTTTAAGGGGTAAGCATAAACCGATTTTTTCCCCGCATGTTGATTGTGGGGATTTCGTTGTTGTAATCAATGCTAAAAAAATCAAGGTCACTGGAAAGAAAGAGGAGACAAAGTTCTATTTTAGACATTCGGGTTATCCTGGTGGTGAAAAATTTGAAAGTTTGCGGGATCTTTTAAAGAGGAAACCCGAATGGGTTCTTTGGCACGCTGTTAAACTCATGTTGCCAAAGAATAGACTTGCGAGAAAGATGATCAGGAAACTTAAAATCTATGCTGGACCTGAGCATCCGCATCAAGCGCAGAAGCCAGAACCGATACCTGAGGAATTACTTTTAAAGTAAAACAAAATTTTGGGATATTATCATTATGGCTGTAGTCTCATACGATGCTGTTGGGAGGAGAAAAACATCAGTTGCAAGAGTTCGTTTGGTTCATGGGACAGGAAAGATAATTGTTAATAATAGGGATTTTGAAAATTATTTCCCAATTGAAGCACACCGTGTTGATATAATTCAACCTTTAGTTGTGACAAATACGCTTGGACAATTTGATGTGATTGCAAGGGTTGAAGGTGGTGGTTTAACTGGCCAAGCGGGCGCGATAAGACTTGGTATAGCGCGAGCTCTTTTAAAGGTTGATGAGACATACAGAAAAATTTTGCGTCAGTATGGACTTTTGACACGAGATCCGAGAATGGTTGAGCGCAAAAAGTATGGACAACCCAAGGCGAGAAAAAGATTTCAGTTCTCAAAGAGATAATATTGTTAAAATTCATCTCGCATACTCTCCAAGTCCCGGGCGAGCCGGGATAATCTTTGCGGTGGTGTTCGGAGGTTTCTCCGAATTCCGCAAAGATGTGAGGAGAGTAGAGGATAAACCAAAACTAAAAACGGAGGAAAATTTTTATGCCGAGAGTTGAGCTTCAGCAGTTGCTTGAAGCGGGAGTGCATTTCGGACATTTGACCCGCCGATGGAATCCCAAGATGAAGCCGTTTATTTTTATGGAGAAGAACGGCATTCATATCATTGATTTGAAGAAAACACAAGAATACCTTGACATCGCTTGTGAGGAAGTTAAAAAGATTGTATTGCAAGGAAAACAAGTTCTATTTGTTGGCACAAAGAAACAAGCAAGGGAAATTATAAGGACGGAAGCTGAAAGGGCAGGGATGCCTTATGTGATTGAGAGATGGCTTGGTGGAACATTGACGAATTTTGTAACGATAAAGAAAAGTGTTAAGAAACTGCAAAACATTGAAAAGATGGAAGCAGATGGAACGATAGACGAGCTTACGAAAAAGGAAAGATTGAAGATTCTACGCGAGAAGGAAAAATATCAGAAAATTCTTGGTGGGATAAGAGATATGGAATCTTTGCCTGGGGCAGTTTACATAGTTGATATCAAGAAAGAGCATATCGCTGTCTCCGAAGCAAGAAAATTGAACATCCCAATTTTTGCAATGCTGGATACAAACTGTGATCCTGACTTGGTTAATTATCCAATACCTGCGAATGACGACGCTATAAAATCAATTCAACTTATCACCAAAGTTTTTACTGATGCAATCCTTGAGGCAAAAGCTGTTCTTGAATCTGAGAGATCTTTAGTTGAAACTGAACAAAAGTAAAAATAAAATTTCAAGAGCTGAAAAATGGAAATAACGCTTGAACAAATAAAGGCACTGCGCGAGAAAACCGGCGCTGGTGTAATGGACTGTAAAAAAGCACTTATGGAGACAAATGGTGATATTGAGAAAGCAATAGAATACTTAAGGAAGAGAGGAGCATCTGTTCTCGAAAAGCATGCGAATAGGGAGACAAAACAAGGACTTGTCGAAGCTTATATACATGCGGGTGGCAGAGTTGGAGCGATTGTTGAAATTAATTGTGAGACTGATTTTGTGGCAAGAACTGAAGAATTTAAACAATTGGCTCACGATATAGCAATGCAAATCACCGCAATGAATCCGAAGGTTATAAGCAGGGAGCAATTGCCAGAGGAAGTTGTAAAAAAGGAGTATGAAATTTACAAAGCGCAGGCGCTCGCTGAGGGCAAACCCGAAGATGTGGCTGAGAAAATTGCTCAAGGAAAACTTGAAAAGTTCTTTGAGGAGGTATGTCTTCTTGATCAACCATTTATAAAAGATCAAGGCAAGACGGTAAGGGATTTGATCCATGAGGCTGCTGCTAAATTTGGTGAAAACATTGTGATCAGGCGCTTTGTGAGGTATTATCTTGGGGAGGATGTGGATAAGTGAAAAAGGTCTCAGATTTCTGAGACCTTTTTTTATATTTTTTCAAATTAAAGATCTCACTTAAAATGAGCCTGCCAGTTTATAAAAGAATTCTTCTTAAGGTCAGCGGTGAAGCCTTAATGGGAAATCGCAGTTATGGAATTGATCCAATTGTTTTAAATGAATTTGCTGATGAGATAAAAGAAGTACATGATCTTGGCGTTCAAATTGGAATTGTCATCGGCGGTGGGAATATTTACAGGGGTGTTGATGCAGTAGCTGAGGGAATTGATAAAGTTGTTGGAGATCAAATGGGAATGCTTGCTACGGTTATAAATGCGCTTGCTTTGCAGAGTGTTCTTGAGAAAAAGGGGGTAATGACGCGAGTCCAAACTGCGATTGCAATGGAACAAATAGCAGAACCATTTATAAGAAGAAGGGCTATAAGACACCTTGAGAAGGGAAGGGTTGTTATATTTGCCGCTGGAACTGGGAATCCTTATTTCACAACCGATACGGCTGCTGTGTTAAGGGCAATTGAAATAGGAGCGGATATTATTTTAAAAGGAACACGAGTTGATGGTATATATGATTCTGATCCTGAGAAAAACCCAAACGCGGTCAAATTTGTTCAGATTTCCTATCTTGATATTTTGAAGCTTAACTTGAAAGTCATGGATTTGACGGCAATTACCCTATCGCGTGAAAATAACATTCCAATAATAGTTTTTAACATGACTGTTCCTGGAAATTTGAAGCGTATAGTTCTGGGAGAGAATATTGGTTCAAAGGTTGTTTATAAGGTTGAGGTTTCTCAGTAAGATAGATAGGATAAAAAACAAAAGAAGTTTATAAACATGGGTCTACCATCGACAATACCGGCAATACTTAAGGACGCAGAGGAAAGAATGAAAAAATCAATTGAGATAACAAGGCAAGAACTTGCAAGAATACGCACAGGGAGGGCAACAACAGCTCTGCTTGATGGAATCAAGGTAGATTACTATGGGCAAAGTTTACCAATTAGCAAAGTTGCAACCATAGGTGTACCCGATCCGCATACCTTGACAGTTACACCATGGGACAAATCTTTAATCCCTGTGATTGAAAAAGCTATACTTACATCTGACCTTGGTTTGAACCCAACAAATGACGGGAATATCATAAGGATTCCAATTCCACCACTTACAGAGGAGAGAAGAAGAGAGATCGTTAAACTTGTTAAAAAGTTTGGGGAAGAAGGTAAAATTGCGATAAGAAATATTCGAAGGGATGCAAATGAACATTTAAGAAGAATCGAGAAAGAACAGCATATCTCTGAAGATGAAAGAAAAAGAGCTGAGGAGCAGGTTCAGAAGCTGACCGATAAATACATAAAAGAGATTGATTTGATGCTTGAGCAGAAGGAAAAAGAGATAATGAGTTTTTAAAAATTTGAACAAGAAGTTAATAAGAGACAAAGTTTTGTCAATTCGAAATTCGCTTTCACCAGAAGAAGCAAAGGGGAGAAGTAGGCTGATTTTTCAAAATTTAAAAACATTACCTATTTTCAACACCGCCAACACTGTTCATACATATGTTTCTTCAAAGAAAAATGAGGTTGATACCATTGAAATTATAAGCTATCTTTTTTCAGTTGGTAAAAGGGTTGTTGTTCCAGTGGTTGATAAAGATAGAAAAGTTATGCGACATTCGGAGTTGAAAAGTATATCCGAGCTTAAAAAATCAACCTTTGGAATTCTTGAGCCAGAGAAGATAAGAGAAGTTGGCTTGAGCGAGATTGACCTTGTTCTTGTTCCAGCGATTGCGGTTGATAGGTTCGGAAACCGAATAGGTTTTGGGGCCGGGTATTACGATAAGTTTTTAAGCCAGGTAAACTGCCCTAAAATTGCTCTCGTCTATGATTTTCAAATCGTGGATAAAATAGAAACTTCGCCAAGTGATGTTCCTGTTGATTTTATCGTCACGGAGACTGAAATTATAAGTTGTAAGGCAGTGAAACAATAAATTAAATAGTGTCGTATCAAAGTGGTAGAACATTAAAACAAAAATTATTTTGAAAAGTGAAACGGCTTTACAAATCAAGACATGATAGAATAATTGACGGTGTTTGCGGTGGGATTGGAGAATATCTTGGGATCGATCCGGTTATTGTCAGGATAATTTTTATTCTTCTTTTCTTTATGGGTGGTGTTGGGCTATTGCTTTATATTGCTGGCATGCTAATAATTCCAGTGAACCCGGAACATACTAAGGAACAACCCCCTGTTGAACCGAAGAAAGCAGGCGGGGGCGTGCTTTTTATACTTGGGATAATTCTTGTAATTATCGGAATTGGTTTATTGCTTGAAAATTTTGGATGGCCGTTTTGGCGTTTTCTTAAAGTGGGTTTTAATTACATTTTTCCGTTGTTGATTATCGCCGCGGGGATATTTTTAATAGCAACCTACATACAAAGGAAACGAAATACATCTATTTCGGGAGTAGAATCAGGGGGTGAAAAAATTGAAATAGAAACAGAAGCGAGTGGGACAGTGAAACGACTTTTTAGATCGAGAAAAAATCGGATGATATTTGGAGTATGTGGAGGTCTTGGTGAATATCTTAACACAGATCCAACGGTTATAAGAATTCTTTGGGTTATACTTGGAATTTCGTCGCTTGGTATCGCTATATTGCTTTACCTCATCATGGCTATAATTGTGCCGGAGGAGCCGACATCTTAAGTAAAGTTTAACACCATAAGTTTAAGTTCGGTCATTTCTTCAATAGCATATCTTAATCCTTCACGCCCAAATCCGCTGTCTTTAACACCACCATAAGGCATATGATCAATTCTGTAAGTTGGATAATCATTTATTATAACACCGCCGACATCAATTTTTTCAAAAGCGTAAAAGATTTTCCTAATATCATTTGTAAAGACACCCGCCTGAAGCCCATACCTTGAATTGTTAACTTTATCAATTGCTTCTTCGAATGAATCATACTTTTCAAGCGTCACAACAGGGGCGAAAACCTCTTGACAACTTACTTTCATCTCAGGTTTCACATCAACAAGAATTGTCGGCTCGTAAAATGTTCCGTTCCTTTTGCCACCAATTAAAATTTTAGCTCCATTTTGAACCGCCTCGTTAACCCAGTTTTCTGTTTTTATAGCTGCGTTTTCATCGACGAGCGGTCCAACTATTGTATCTGGCTCAAATGGATTACCAAGTTTTAACTTTTTTGTTTCCTCAACAAATCTTTCCTCGAATTCGGAGTAAATGTCCTTATGCACATAGATCCTTTGCACCGCTATACATGATTGTCCAGCTTGGGCAAACGAACCGAGGGCGATTCGTTTAACTGCATAATCAAGGTTTGCATCTGGTTCAACCACAACGGCTG
>NZ_CZVS01000045.1:0-18373 GCF_001535985.1 Candidatus Kryptonium thompsonii
AAAGAAGCCAACAGTCAAACGGACTTGGAACAGCTCCAAATGCCCTCTGAATATACCAAAGTGGTTTTTGAATTTCATCTCTATTTGTTACAACAATTCCACCGACGACATCGCTATGACCATTTAAAAATTTCGTGCTACTATGAATAACTATATCACATCCAAACTCAAGGGGCCTTTGAAGATACGGCGTCATAAATGTGTTGTCAACCGCAATCAAAATTTCTCTATTAAACGAATCCCGAATCTCAACCAATTTTCGAAGATCCGTGATATACAAGAAAGGATTTGAAGGCGTCTCAGCAAAAATCATTTTCGTTTCCCTTCTAAGCTCATTTGCGACATTTTCAACCTGAGTAATATCAACAAATGAAAATTTAATACCCCATTTCTGCATCTCTTTAAAAACCCTCAATGTGCCACCGTAGATATTTTTTGTCGTTATAACATGATCACCCGGCTTCAAAAGTTGCATAACCGCTGTCACAGCGGCTACCCCAGATGAAAAAGCGAATCCATATTTCCCGCTTTCAAGCCTTGCGATGTTTTCTTCAAGCATTTTACGATTTGGATTTTGCGTTCGCGAGTAAACATACGGAGCATCCCTATCCTCAAACTTTCTCGCATAAGTTGTTGCAAGATAAATTGGCGGTATAACCGAAAAAGATTCTTTATCTGGCTTCTGCCCAAAATGAATTGCATCCGTCGAGAATCCCATTTTTATCACCCCAGTTTATTGTAAATAAAAAGGGCAGGCAAAATTTTTGCCTGCCCTTTAATTTGCAAACTTAACGACTATTGTTTACTCCTCAACTCATCCGCTTTCTTAAAAGCCTGTTCAGCTTTTTCAACTTCTCCAAGGTTTGCGTAAATCTTCCCGATAAGCTCCCAAATGAAAACATCATTAGGATCAATTTCAGTCAACCTTTCAAGATATGGAAGCGCCTGCCTAAATTTATCCTTTGACATCGCTTCATATTTCGCTTGCTCTTCAAGATTCTGCCTTAAAGCAAGATCCTCCGCCTGTTGTTTTAACTTAACTCCCCAGTTAACATAAGCAGCCCCAAGGTTATAAACTGCCTCTTTATAATTCGGGTCAAGATCAACCGCAGCTTTGAATTCCCTTATAGCGTCTTCAAACTGCTCCGCTCTAAGAAGAAGGACACCATAATTGTAATGGAAATATTTGTTTCCTGGCTGAGCCTCAACCGATGCACGAAAAGCTTCAAGCGCTTCATCGCTACGCCCGGCGTTTATGTAAGCATTTGACAAGAAAGCGAGCGTCTCCTCATCTGAAGGAGTAAGATTTCTAACCTTATTAAAAACTTCAATTGCTTTATCATACCACTCTCTTGCTGCATAAAACTCAGTTGAATCAAGCGCAACCGTCACTCCACCACTTTCATACTTTTCTCCCTTGAAATAGATCGCTTTAACGGCTTCATTTTCAAATTCAATTGTCAGCCCATATTTTGAATAAACCCACTTCTCTGGCTGAGGTTGCTGAGGTGCTGGTTTAACCGGCTTCCTACCTTTTACTGGCTCCTGAACTTTAGGCTTAACAACTGAATCAGGTGTCCCAAAACTCGACTGAACTTCACTTTTAGACATCCCAACCCTTATATCGCGCTTATTTGAGGGATCCTCAAACTTAAATGTATGACGCGAAGCGTAATCATAGTAAATTTTTCCAAGCATCTTCATCGCATCAACATCCTGTCCATTGGAAAGTTCAATCGCTTTCTTGAGTGGATCAACCGCTGGGTCAATATCTCCCTTCGCAAGATAACTATAGGCAAGGTTTTTGTAAGCTGCTGCGCTGTCAGGAATTATCTCGGTGCAAGTTTTAAAAGACTCAATCGCCTTGTCAATGTAAACAACTGAATCACGATTATTGCTAAACCTCGTGAAATAAGCTACACCAGCGTTAAAGTTATCAACCCAATATTTGAGCTTGTAATTGTTAATATCTTTTTCAAATCGATTTGAAACCTCAAGCGACTTGTTGAACGCCTCGATCATTCCCTTATAATTCTTCTGTTCACCTCTAACATAACCAAGCAAAAACCAAGCTTCATCATTTTTAGGATTATTCTCAACTTCTTTCAAAAGCTGCTTTTCAGCATTTACCCAATCCTGCCTCTGCATGTAAACCTTTGCCCCTGTAACCTCAGGACTTGCACATTGAAATCCCGTGGTTGAAATGTAGATTAAAATGCCAATGAGCCCAAATAAAAACAAAACTGATTTTGTTTTGGACATGTTGCTTCATTTATGAATTAATTTTTAAAAAGTTTTCCCTTAAATATACCAAAAAATGCGAGATTTTTCAAAAATTTAAAACCCCAAAACAAAATCAAACCAAAATTTCTACTTCAAAGCTTCGCTTATCATTTTAAGTAGCTTGTTTATATCAAACGGTTTCTCAACGAAACCAGCTACTCCTTCGACTTCCTCTTTCTCTGATTCAGTAATATACCCCGTGGAAATTATCACTTTCACATTTGGATCTATCAAGAGAAGCTGTGAAAGCGTCTCTTTACCGCTCATCTTCGGCATATTAAGATCAAGAATGACAAGATCAATTTCACCTTTGTGCTCTCTATAAATGTTCAACCCTTCAATCCCATCGCCAGCAGTATAAACTTTAAATCCCTCAGCCTCAAGCAACTCTTTCCCAGCAAACCTTATATCTTCCTCATCATCAATCAAAAGTAAAGTCCCAGTTTTTTTCACTTTTACTTCTTCTTTCTTTCTTGCTTCATCTTTTTCTTTTCTTTCTTTATATGCAGGGATATATACTGAAAATTTTGTTCCCTTTCCAACCTCGCTATAAACTTTTATAAATCCATCATACGATTTTACAATTCCATAAACAGTTGAGAGCCCAAGCCCCGTTCCTTTCCCAGGGGGTTTAGTTGTGAAGAATGGCTCAAAAATCCTTCGTTTCACTTCCTCCGTCATACCAATACCAGTGTCAATTACATGCATAACCAAATATTCAACATCAGACTTTCCATTAAGTCCATCTCCAACCCTATTCTCAGTTCTAAAAATTAACTTACCTCCCTCGGGCATTGCATCTCTTGCATTTATAGCAAGATTGAGAATAACTTGTTGAACTTGCGCCTCTTCCCCAAGTATTATGTGATTCTCTGCATTGAAGTGCGTTTCTATTTCAATGTTTCTCGGGAAAGTCTCTCTAAATACCTTCACTGAATCCTCAATCAAGCGATGTATATCAATAGGTCTCATTTCCCCGGTTGGCTTCTTTCGTGAAAACGTGAGAAGTCGTCTTGCAAGCTCAGCCCCTCGCAAAGCCGTTGTCTCAATTGTATCAATCCACTTTGCATATTCAGAATCCTTCACCTTCATTTTAAGAAGTTGAGCAGCGCCAATTACAATTTGTAAAATATTATTAAAATCGTGAGCGATGCCACCTGCAAGCGTGCCAAGGGCTTCAAGTTTTTGCGCTTGCTGAAGAGCTTCCCTTCTCTTAATTTCCTCCGTCACATCTATTATCATCCCCTGAGCTGCAGGCTTACCCTCATACTCAACTCGCTTTGTATAACCTTCAATAAAAATAACTTGCCCATCTTTTCTCAAACCCCTTGCACTCCACTTATTCACCTCAAATTCACCCTTTAATCTCTTCCTAAGTTGCTGATTTAATCTTTCCCTATCTTCAGGATGAATTAATATAGGGTAATCTTTCAAATTTAATATTTCATCTTTGCTATATCCGAAAATCTCACAGAACTTATCATTGACATATTTAAACCCCGAAGTATCCATCAAATAAGCTCCAAAAAATGGATTTTCAACAATTGACCTGTATTTTTCTTCGGACTTCAAAAGCTCCATTGTCCTCTTCTCAATTTCAAACTCCAAATGCTCAGAAAACTTGAAATTCAAAAACAAAACAAGAATAAAACTTATCAAAACTCCAATTGAAGCTAAAGCAATTCCTCCTAAAGCTGACCCCGGCAAAACATCAAAAATTTTAAAATCATCGAGAAAATGATAATCGATTATAAAAATTTTATCCGAATTGAATTGTAATGGCACCACTGAGACGTTTAAAATAGTCCGCCTCGAATTTTTATAAACCCTCTCGCGAAAGTTACCAAGCTTAACCAAATCCTCAGTTTTTATATTTAATGGTGAATCTATTTGTGATTTTAAAAATCTGATAAAATTGTCACCAAGGACTTTTGTATCGTCAGCAGAGATTATCCTTAGCTGTGAATCAAGAAATAGAATCCTTGAACTTCCCTCAGTAACTTTCTTCAAATTACCACGCAAATTTTCAAAATTAAATTCTACCCCTATTCCCCCTAAAAAATTACCGTCCTTATCAAAGTATGGATACAAAATAAACGAATGAGAGCCACTTTTATCATTTAAAATTGGTGTCGCTACAAATTCTCCCCTCACAAATTTCTTCGGTAAAGTGAGCTCCACAACCCCAGGGTAAGAGTAATAAATTTTGCCCTCCTTATCGAAGAAAAATATATTTGATACAATCTCAGCGTATCTTTCCTTTAAACTTTTTGCGGTATCTTTCACCTTTTCACTGCTTAAACCTCTTTCAGCAATGAAACTAATTCTTAAAATTAAACTTTCGAGCTCCCTCTCGGTCTGTCGTGCAAAAACTTTTATTACATCAAAATCCTTTGAAACTCTGCTTGCAAAAACTTGATCCTGCAAATCAAAATATACACCGGTTGCAAGCGTTCCAAATAAAATCACCGTAACCCCCGCAAGAACTAACATTATAGTTAGCCGTTTCACAATTCCAGATTTTAATACGGCGATATATCTCGACCTATACTTATCAAGTAATAATGGCAGGTGGGAAATTAAAATATGAAGTATGTTAAATGTTAAGAATCCTGATACAAGAGCCCCAGCTACTTCCGTGGCAAAATAAGTTTTATCAAGTATTGAGTTGGGAAGATTTGAATTCAATAACCACAGCCATAAAATTGGCTCGATAAGGTAATAAAGAGACGCTACCCTAATCCATCTACTTCTACGAGGTGCTTTTTCACACACACCCTTATTCATCATCATTATATCCCCGAGAAGGAAATACGAAATAAAAAATTGCAACTGAATGAAGATATAAAGAACATCATTAAAGAGATAAAGATCACCTTCGTAAGCCTGTGTCAAAAAATAGGGCAACATCAAAACAACAAAAATGAACACAATTATCAAAATTCTTTTAAAAGTAGAACTTAAACTTAAATCCCCAAGTCCTGTGAACCTCACAAAGAAATTACGCAATGAAACAACCCCAGAGGCAAAGAAAACACCAGCGGAAATGTAAATCGCTTGTAGAAAAATAAGTTCAGTGCTTACTATGACCCCAAATCTCGCTGTTATGTAAAAAGATTCATATACAGCTATGAAGTAAAAAACTAAGGAAAAGAAAAGAAGTGAAGACCCAGTCCTTCTACCGGTCTCAGATGCGAATTTATAAGCAAGGATTGTAATAGAAAGAACGGGCAAAAGAACATAAAAAAACTCAAATATCCCACCTATAACATTTAAGCCATAATTTCCCATAAAATTTCTTTGTTAAATTTCAATCATCACTATACTGAAGGTACCCAATGCCACAACATTTAAAAATTACTTATTTTGTCCCTGCGGAACAGTAGCTGGTTGAGATTGAGTAGGTTGAGCCGCAGGAACACTAACTGGAGGGACTGATTTAGCCCTCTGTTGAATTACGCTCTCCCGGACACTTTCAGGAGTTTTTCCGGGGAGAAAGAAAAGATTGATCACAATAGCAAGAAGAAGAAAGATCGCACCCAACGTAATAGTTGCCTTGCTTAAAAAATCAGCGGTTCTCCTAATACCAAAAACAGTTCCAAATCCTGCGCCACCGAAAGCCCCAGCAAGACCTCCACCTCTACCTGCCTGAAGCAAAACCGCAATGATCAAGAGAATCGCAATTATCACCTCAATAGCAACAAGAACACTATACATATTCAAACACTTTTCAAAATTTGTTTTTCGAAATTACAGGTGGAAAAATTTAACAATAAATTTGATTAAAACCAAATAAAAAACCCCTTGCCCTCCAAGAATAACCTGGAAAGCAAGGGGTTTGATAAAACCAAGGTAATTTTTACATCACTTCATAAGTATCGCTTTCCTCGTCATTGTAAACTCTCTCCCATCCTCAAGCGATCTTGCATACATCGTATAGAAATAGACGCCAGAGCCAACAGGATTACCCTGCTCATCCCTTCCATCCCATTTTACACTCTTCCTTCCAGGATCAAGATTTGCTTCAACCAATGTCCTAACTTTTTGACCAAGAACATTCCAAACAATTATCTTAACACTTGAATACTCAGGGATATCAAACCTTATCTCCGTCCCTGGGTTAAATGGATTTGGATAGTTCTGATAAAGCATATAATCAAGTGGAACTACATCACTAAATTGGGAAACATCGTATAACAAATCAGCACCTAAATTCGCAACGCTTGCTATAACCTTAGGTTCAGCACTTAAAAATTGTTCCACCGTAACATTTGGTACTACTATTGTAAGTAAAACACTTTCTCCTGTTTTTATATACTTTCCACCATCAGCGTAAACAAGAATTACAATTTTGTTAAATTCATTTCTCTTCCAATCAACGGACAATCCATTGGCATCGGGCATCTTCCATACATCAATCTTTCCAGGTAGAACTGAAGATGTCAACTCTATCTGTAATCCTCTTAACAAAGCCTCATTATTTTCAAGTTTAACTCTTACTTTGCTTGTCTTTGTACCCGGATTAAATACCTCAAACTTTAAAATTCCATTAGCATTTACCTTTTTACCGCCTTCATCAAACTTCGCAAGAACTGCACCACTGCCAAAACCTTTGTCATTAACTTTAAACACAGGAGAACCCGCAATTGCACTTATTGCATAGCTTGGCCATACACCACTTACCACCGCATCCTCTAATGTTGCAAGATCCATAAGATCAAGAGTTCCATCCCCACCATTAACATCAGCAGCTGTTCTATCTGCATTATCTGGGTTTTGATTATCATATTGGAGCGGAGATTCACCATTTGTTGATTCATAAAAATATCTATCTTGCGTGCCATCACTATTTGCATCTCTAAATTGATAGCTACTTTGCGGATCATTTACGATTACATTGCCATAATTTCCAACCACCACATCTGCAAGTCCAGTTACATCAGCAACATTAACAGAGTTATCCCAGTTTATATCCCCATATTTACGATCTTTAGAATACCCAGCTGGTGTAAATGTTGGTGAAGAAGTTGGCGGTGTAAATGTCGTCGCTGTGATATTTATTGTCGCAGGATTTAAGGTAGGCGTAACTGTGCTCGGAGTACCCCCGCCACCTGGATACTTTCTTATAACTGCTGAAGCACTGATCAAAGTAAGGCTATATGAACCGTTGGATAAAGATGGCAATGTAACGGCAAGAACACTTGAGTTATAGCCTGGCTGAAACATTCGCGACTTTGTTCTGCCAGAAACCAGAACGCTAATAGTATCGGGATCGGAGGCATTAGCAGATCTCTTATTTTTTGAAATGCTAAAATTTGAAGATAAACTATTGGGATATAAAGTGACACCAGCAGTATCTATATTCATAGCAGCAGGATACATTATATTAACTTGAAAAGACCAAACACCATAAGTATTAGGAGCATACTTGTTCTCTAAAACAACGAAAACCTTTTGATCAGTGACACCCGCATCAATTTCAATACTTGATTGATGCCAACCTATTCTCACTTGTGAGAAAGATAACCCTGCAAAAATAAAAATTAAAAAAGCAGTTAAGATCAATTTTCTCATGGCTACCTCTCAACTGTTTTTTTAATTTATTTTCGGTTCTTTCAATGGAAATATAATAAAATTAGTCCACACTGTCAAGAGTAACTTGGCTAAATTAGAAAACCTTAATAAATTTTTGATTTTGGCTTCACTTAAATTTTGCAAATATTAAACATCCTAAGTGTGATGCAAATCACATTGGGAAGAAGGTGCGGAGGGTGAGGGACTCGAACCCCCAAGGGCGCGAAGCCCAGCGGTTTTCAAGACCGCCGCCTTACCAATTAGGCTAACCCTCCATTTTTCCTATATAAATTTATAAAATTTCACCAATAAAATCAATTTTCAACAAAATCCATTCCAAACCCAGCAAAACTCATCCCTAAAAAATTTATCGTAACCCATCTATGCCTGCACACTTGACTTTTAAGCAATACTTTTTTATCTTAAATCAAAACCAAAAAAGAGGATTGGAAAGCAATGAAAATAATGAATTTCTTTTTCATTCTAATTACTGGGGTATGGGTTTCATTTTTAATTCAGGGATGTGCATCGACAGCTGAACAAGAAGATATTTACGGGGGTGTGGTGGAGGAAGCAACAGAAGGTGTTGATACATCGTATGTAACTACCCTATCCGAGGAAAATAAGTCTTTAAGGGAACAAATTGCTAAACTGCAGGATCAAAATGCCAAGCTTCAAAGTGAAAAGAATGAATTAGAAAAAAACTTGCGCTCGCTTCAAGAAAGCAATACACAATTAACAGCTAAAATTTCTGAACTGGGACAACAACTTGAAGCAGAGAAACAAAAAAACCGCGATCTTTCAGCAAAACTTGCACAATATGAAGCATTGCCACAGCCAGGCGCAAGCGAGATGGAATTAAGAAATGAAATTGCAAAGCGCGACAGTGAAATCACGGAATATAAAAAGCAAATAAGAGACTTACAGGCAAAACTTGCAGAACTTGAAACAAAAGTTGCAACGAAACCCACCGAAACTCCACCAGCTACAGTTGGCGGAGAAGTTAAATTAGCTTACCCTGGAATTACACCTGAAACGCCCAAAATTGAGATAACAGAAAAACAGTTTAGAAACTATTATAACCTCGCTCTTAGAGAATTCAAAAATCGCCGATATAAAACATCCATTGCTTACTTTGATACATTATTACGAAGCAGTGTTGAAACAAATTTAAAGATAAACGTAGCTTATTGGCTCGGTGAAAACTACTTTGCGTTAAAACAATATGAAAAAGCGATTGAATACTTCAACTATGTCGCACAGACGAAGTCAGCCAAAGCCCCGGATGCTTTATACATGCTTGGGAGATGCTATGCAGCGCTCGGAAAGATTAAGGAAGCGAAGGAATATATGAGCCGAGTAATAAAAGAATATCCAAAAAGCCCGGTCGCCAAAAAAGCCAAAGACAGATTAGAGAGACTATGAAACTTAAATTCACATTTTTGCTAACTTTAATTTTACTTGCCCTCTCCTCATGCACAAAAGAGCAAGAGAGTCAAATTCTGCCTTACATCAATATTACGGTTGATAACCAATCTTTTAAGATGGACTCGGTTATAGCGGTGTATGATGATTCAGCGAAGGTTATGAGTTTGCTTGGGACAAGATACAGCGGTGGGAAACCTGCAAATACTATCGCAATTGGGTTCAAATTTTCAACCGGAACACAGGCACCACAAACATACGACGCTACAAAAACGCCCATCGAAATGATGGCTATTTACATTGACTCTGCGAATATTGTCTATTCGACTGCCACCGTTGATTCGCTCCAAAATCCAGCGAACCCAATAGGCACAGGGATTTTAAACCTTACTTCACACAACTTATCACTTCACACCATCGCTGGAAATTTTGAACTTAGACCTAAGGAAATAGACCCAGAAACATGGCAACCGAAAACGAAGGTAATTCAGATAAGTGGTTCATTTCAAACATACTATGTTTTTCTTACAAGAGGCTATACTCCCCCAATACCTATGAAAGTTTTACCTATGTTGCACAACAGTTCAGTTAAGTGATTCTGATACTTCTGTTATCTGTGCATTGCATCGAGGGCATTTATATGAAGCGGTTTTGCGTCGGGATTTAACAATTAAAGGATAACCACACTCAGGACAAGGCTTATTTACCGGTTTATCCCAAAGTATAAAATCGCAATTCGGATAATTTGAACAAGCGTAGAAAATTCTCTTTCGCTTACTTTTTCTTTCAACAAGTTCTCCAATCCCACATTCAGGACATTTTATCCCTGTTGTTATTGATTCAGTATATCTGCACGACGGATAATTTTCGCACCCATAAAATTTACCAAATTTCCCACGCCTCAAAATCAATCTTCCACCACATTGAGGACAAATCCTTGTCTCTTCAATTACTCCATTTTGAGGAAAAGCCAGTGTATTTTTACAACTTAGATTTGAACAAGCAAGATATTTACCATCCCTATCAACTTTGACGACCATCTTAGAACCACACCTATCGCAAACTATGTCAGTTTCCTCTTGGATTAACTCTCTTATCTCATCCTTCTTTTCTTCAAGTTCTCTTAAATGTTTATCAAACGGTTTGAAAAATGAATCAACGACCTCAAAATATCCTTTCCTTCCAGAAGCTATCTCATCTAAATCTTCTTCCATTCTTGCTGTAAACTTATAATCAACGACATCGGGAAATTTAGCAGTAAGGATTTTATTCACAGCAAAGCCGAGATCAGTTGGAACAAGTTTCCTATCCTGTAATTCAACATATCCACGCTCAAGAATTGTGCTAACTATAGTAGCATAAGTGCTCGGTCTTCCAATGCCTCTTGCTTCAAGTTCTTTAACAAGTGATGCTTCGGTATATCTTGCTGGCGGTTTTGTAAAATGTTGCTCGGGAATAAGGTTTGTAAGATTTAAAACTTCACCGACATTTATCTTAACAGGTATCTTAACTTCCTTTTCTTCTTTCTCTTCCGACTCGATCTTTGTTTCTTCATAAATTTGCATGTAACCATTAAACTTGACTGTCGAACCAGTCGCCCTGAAAAGATAATTATCTGCAGTTATATCAACAACTGTTTGCTCAAGCACTGCTGAAGACATTTGACAAGCAACAAACCTATTCCAAATCAACTCGTAAAGAGCGAACAGATCCTCACTGAGATATTTTTTAACAACTCTTGGTTCATACTTCATATAAGTTGGTCTTATTGCCTCGTGAGCATCTTGGCTTACCTTCGACTTTTTGAAAACTCTTGGAGTCTGAGGCAGATACTCTTTCCCATAATTGTTATAAATGTACTCTCTTACAGCACTTACCGCTTCATCGCTTAACCTTGTTGAATCGGTCCTCATATATGTTATCAATCCAACTCTTCCTTCATCACCAAGTTCAACTCCCTCATAGAGTTGTTGAGCAAGCATCATTGTTTTTTTCGGTGAAAAACGAAGTTTATTGCTCGCTTCTTGCTGGAGTGTGCTTGTGATAAATGGTGGGGGCGGATTTCGTAAAATCTCCTTTTTCCTAATATCTGAAATTACAAAATTCTTACCCCTTAAGTCATCTAAAATTTTTTCTGCTGTCTCTTTATTAGGAATCTTGGGGTCTTCACCGTTTAGCTTAAATAATTTTGCCTTTAAAATTTCCCCTTCTCGAGTTTGAAACTCCGCTTCAATCGTCCAGTATTCTTCGGGTTTGAAATTTCTTATCTCTTCTTCACGTTCACAAACCAAACGAAGTGCAACCGACTGCACTCTTCCAGCGGATAAAGAGATCTTATCGTTCACAACCTTTTTTAAAAACGGGCTAATTCTATAACCGACAATCCTATCAAGAACGCGCCTAGCCTGCTGAGCTTCAACAAGGTTCATATCAATATCGCGGGGATTTTGCATCCCTTTTTCAATTCCGTTCTTGGTTATCTCGGTGAAGAGGACACGTTTTACATTAGGGTTTACATCTTCGATTTCTGTTTTTATATGCCACGCAATTGCCTCACCTTCTCTATCTGGGTCAGTTGCAATGATGACTTTGCTTACCTTGCTTGCAAGGTCCTTTAACCTCTTGAGAATTTCCTTCTTCCCGCTTATCACAACATATCTGGGTTTATATCCTTTATCAATATCTATCCCAAGTCTCGATTCATCCCTTGGTTTTTGCGGAAGGTCTTTAACATGACCAACAGATGCTTCAACTATAAACTCACCCCCAAGATACTTGCCAATGGTTTTTGCTTTGGCTGGGGATTCAACTATAACAAGACCTTTCGCCTGAGAACTTTTAGGCATCCTGGAAAAACATCCTTTGTTTTTAACAAAAAAGCGACGGTTGAAACAACCGCCGCTTATATTAACATCTCTTTACTTCCAAAAGTTAACTTTTTTAAAGTGATTCCGCTTTCTTCTCTAAGATTTGAGCTTTCTCCTTCTCTTCTTCGACTTTTTCAAATTCCTTCACACCTTCCTTAGGCATCACTCTAACATCACGGTAATCCTTCTTATCATTTCTAAATCCAGTACCAGCTGGGATCAACTGTCCAACGACAACATTTTCTTTCAAACCACGCAAGTAGTCAACTTTTGCTTCTATAGCTGCATCCGTTAAAACACGAGTTGTCTCTTGGAATGAAGCAGCTGAAATCCAGCTTTCCGATGTAAGAGCAGCGCTCGTTATACCAAGCAGTATAGGCTCAAACTCCGCACCTTTCGCAGGACGATATTCAGCTGGTTTTTTCTTTTTCCTCTTTAAGTTCTCATTCTCCCTTTCAACCTCATTTCTCGATTTTAATTGTCCAACCTTAAACTTCGAATCACCTTTGCTTGTTATAACCACCATACCTCTAATTCTGTCGTTTTCTTCATCAACGACATCTTTATCAACAATGTCTCTTTCAAGAAACTTAGTGTCACCAGGATTCGTAATCTTAACCTTTCTCATCATCTGCCTTACAATGACCTCTATATGCTTGTCATTTATCTCAACGCCCTCATTTCTGTAAACATCCTGAATTTCATTAACGAGATATTGTTGCACTGCATTAAGACCCTTTATACTCAAAATTTTATGCGGGTCAATTGGACCATCTGTTAACCTATCGCCAGCATAAACGCGATCGCCATCCTCAACAAGCAAGTGCTTCGTCTGCGGTATCTGATATTCTTTCTTAAACTGCCCATCATCGCTTGTTATCCTAACAATGTAATAGTTCTTCTCAGCTCTTACGCTTACAACCCCATCAATTTCAGCGAGTTCAGCTGGGTTATTGGGGGTTCTGGCTTCAAAAAGATTTACAACTTTTGGCAAACCACCCGTTATGTCTCTTATCTTAGCCTGCTCCCTCGGAATCTTTGCTATGATATCTCCAGCTTTGATATTTACACCATCGTTAAGGTTTTCATCCACAAGTGCTCTTACTGGGATTGGTTGATAATATTCCTCACCTTCTGGAGTGGTGATTTTAATTTTTGGAACCTTGGTTTTATCTTTAGCTTCAATTATAACCCTCTGCATATGTCCAGTTGTTTCATCAGCTTCCTCACGATATGTGACATCAGGAATGAAATCAATAAGTTCAACTCGTCCAGATTTTTCTGCGAGTATAAGCGAATTATATGGGTCAGTTTCATAAAGTTCAGCACCTTTCTCAACAAATTGACCATCTCTCACTTTCAAATCAGAAGCGTATGGTACCGCATACTTTCTAGCAATCCCACTTTTTTCATCTTCAATAAGTAAATATCCATGCCTGGAAATGACACGCAAGACAGTTTCATGCTCATATTCGTCCATCTTCTCATATTCGATATACTTGATGTTTACAAATCTGACCTTTCCACTATTCTTAGCTAAGATCTTTGAAGATCTATAACCTGCACCAGCTACGCTACCACCTGTATGGAAAGTTCTAAGCGTAAGCTGTGTTCCAGGCTCACCTATTGATTGAGCTGCGATTATTCCAACAGCCTCACCAACTTCAACCATCCTTCCAGTAGCGAGATTTCTACCGTAACATTTCACGCACACTCCATATTTGGATTCGCATGTGAGAACGGAACGAACTTCAACTTCATCAATTCCAGCTTCTTCAATCTTTTGAGCAAGTTCCTCGGTGATTTCATGACCAGATTCGACGATAATTTCACCCGTGATGGGATGATAAATATCATGCAAAGCAACTCTTCCAACGATTCTGTCTGCAAGTGACACCATAACCTCTTCTCCACCCTCCTCTTTGAGGGCCGTCATAGTAATTCCTCTAACTGTACCGCAATCTTCTTCCGTCACGACGACATCTTGAGCTACATCAACGAGACGTCTTGTAAGATAACCAGCATCGGATGTTTTCAAAGCTGTATCAGCGAGACCTTTTCTTGCACCGTGAGTTGAAAGGAAGTATTCCCAAATTGAAAGACCTTCACGGAAGTTGGAAAGAATGGGGTGCTCGATCATTTCATAAGGCTGTCCTGTCATACCTTTCTGAGGCTTCTGCATCAATCCGCGCATTCCGCCAAGCTGCCTTATCTGATCCTTCGAACCACGCGCACCTGAATCAAGCATGACGAAAAGCGGGTTAAATCCTTGATTTATTTTCGAAAGCTTCTCAAACAAAACCTTCGCAACTTTTTCAGTCGCGGCTGACCATTCGTCGATAACTTTGTTGTATCTTTCTGTATCGGTAATTTCTCCAGCAAGGTGATCCCTATGATGAATATCAACCCTCCTCTGATATTCAGCTATTATCTGCTCCTTTTCCTCTGGAACAATCACATCTGGAATGCCGATTGAAATTCCCGACTTTGTCGCATAATAAAATCCCATATCCTTCATTTCATCAAGAAACTCGGCAGTTATAACATTTCCAAACTTATTGTAAATTTTCGCTATCAAGTTTGTAAGTTTCTTCTTTGTCAAAACCTCGTTTATAAACCCAATCCCTTTCGGAACTATTTGATTGAAGATAACTCTACCCGTTGTGGTTTCGACAAGCTCATATTTACCTGTTTCCTGATTTAAAATTCTAACTTTGATCTTCGCATGGAGCCCAAGTTTTCCACTATTATGCGCAATTATAACCTCTTCAGGAGAAGAGAAAGTTTTACCTTCACCTGGTTCCCCAGCTCGTTCTTTCGTCAGATAATAGAGACCAAGCACAATATCCTGCGTTGCAATTGTAATCGGTTTACCATCAGCTGGCTTAAGCAGGTTATGGCTTGAAAGCATCAATATCCTTGCTTCGAGTTGAGCTTCGTAAGAAAGCGGGACGTGAACCGCCATTTGGTCGCCGTCGAAATCAGCGTTGAAAGCAACACAAACAAGCGGATGTAATTGAATTGCTTTTGCGTCTGTTAAAACTGGTTGAAATGCCTGAATTCCAAGACGGTGCAAAGTCGGCGCACGATTCAAAAGAACTGGATGACCTTCAACAACTTTCTCCAAAATTTCCCAAATAATTGGATCTTTCCTTTCAATTATTTTCTTAGCAGTGCGAGCAGCCTTCGCATAACCACGCTCCATTAACTTGCGAATCAAAAATGGTTTGAATAACTCAACCGCCATATCCTTGGGCAATCCACACTGATGAAGCTTTAACTCAGGTCCAACAACTATAACAGAACGACCCGAGTAATCAACCCTCTTACCAAGTAAATTCTGTCTGAATCTACCCTGTTTACCCTTCAAAATGTCAGATAAAGATTTAAGAGGTCTATTAGTGTCCGCCTTTACCGCGTTCACACGTCTCGAATTATCAAGCAACGCATCAACCGCCTCTTGAAGCATTCGTTTCTCGTTCCTGAGAATTATTTCAGGCGCTTTTATCTCCTTTAACCTCTTCAACCTGTTGTTTCTGATTATAACTCTGCGATAAAGGTCATTCAAATCACTTGTAGCGAACCTACCTCCTTCAAGAGGAACAAGTGGTCTCAATTCTGGTGGGATAACTGGTATTATCGTCAAAACCATCCACTCAGGCTTATTGATAAACTCTTCCTTACCTTTCACAACTACTTTCTGATTAAAAGCCTCAACTACTTTTAAACGCTTTAAAATTTCATACTTCTTTTGCTCAGAAGTTTCCTGAGCGAGCTGAGCCTTCAACTCGTTTGATAATTCTTCAATATCAATGTTTCTCAAAAGATCTCTTATCGCTTCACCACCCATCTTTGCAATAAACTTATCAGGATGATCATCTGGCAATTTATCGTTATCAGGAAACTTCTCAAGTATTTCCTGATATTGTTCCTCTGTGATCAAATCTTTCTCTTTTAATCCCGTCTTTCCAGGCTTTATCACAACATATGACTCGTAATAAACTATTTTCTCAAGGTCCTTGGTTGACATCCCAAGCAATGAACCAATCTTGCTCGGAACAGATCTCAAATACCATATATGCACAACTGGAACAGCAAGTTCAATATGCCCCATTCTTTCACGCCTTACACTTCTCTGCGTAACCTCAACGCCACATCTATCGCATACAACACCACGATACCTTATCCTCTTGTATTTTCCACAATGACATTCCCAATCTTTTACAGGTCCGAATATCTTTTCACAGAAAAGACCATCTCTTTCGGGTTTATATGTTCTGTAATTTATCGTCTCAGGCTTTGTAACCTCACCACGAGACCACTGTAATATCGTGTCAGGGCTAGCTAATTTAATTGAAACTTTTGAAATCTGCTTTTTCCGTAAAAGTCCTTCTTTTAAAACCTGCAGTTTTTCCATTTTTAAAAACCTCCTGAGAAAATTTATTTTTTATTCGATTCTCACATCAAGACCAAGACCCTGAAGCTCACGAACGAGAACATTGAACGATTCAGGTATCCCAGGCTCTGGCAAATTATCACCTTTTACAATTGCTTCGTATGCCTTTGAGCGACCTTGGATATCATCGGATTTATAAGTTAACATTTCTTGCAATGTATAAGCTGCACCATAAGCCTCGAGAGCCCATACCTCCATCTCTCCAAGTCGCTGTCCACCAAATTGTGCTTTTCCGCCCAATGGTTGTTGAGTAATAAGTGAGTAAGGTCCAATTGATCTTGCGTGAATCTTGTCTTCAACCATATGGATGAGTTTCATCATGTAAATATATCCAACTGTAACTTCCTGATCAAATGGCTCACCTGTTCTTCCGTCATAAAGCCTTATTTTTCCAGTTTCGGGCAAACCTGCTTTCCTTAACTCTTCTTGAATATCTTCCCAAGTTGCCCCGTCAAATATCGGGCTTGCATATTTAACACCAAGCTTCTTAGCAGCCCAACCAAGAGCCGTTTCAAATAACTGTCCCAAATTCATTCTTGAAGGAACGCCCAATGGATTTAACACTATATCAACTGGAGTTCCATCTGGAAGGAAAGGCATATCTTCAACAGGTGCAACTTTCGCTATAACACCTTTGTTTCCATGGCGACCTGCCATCTTATCCCCAACTTGCAATTTCCTCTTCTTCGCGACATAAACTCGCGCAAGCTGCACAACCCCAGGCTGAAGTTCGTCAACTTGAACTTTATATCTTTCAATCTTCGCCTGCGTCTCAATATCTTGCAGCTTCTTCAAATAATTTTCATAAAGTTGCTTCTTCAACATATTTTTCCTCGGGCTTTCGACCCATTCAGCATCGTAATCAAGGTCATCAAGCTCGTCGATGCGCGACTTAAATACCTCAGGCTTCAAGCTAACGCCACTTCTTATGACAACTTCACCTTTCTTATTTCTTATTCCAAGTGATGTTTCACCCTCGAGCAACAACCCAAGTTTTTCCGCAAGTTTTTCCTTTGTTTCAGCGATTAACTTCTTCCGCTTTCTCTCTATGCCATCCAAAAGTTTCTTTTCTTGCTTTTTCGACTCCGCATCTTTTTTCTTTCGCTGGAAAAGCTTCGTTGCTATAACAACTCCTTTCAAACCAGGACTCGCTCTCAAAGACGCATCTTTCACCTCACCAGCCTTTTCACCAAATATAGCCCTCAAAAGTTTTTCCTCTGGAGTTGGTTCGGTTTCCGCCTTCGGCGTTATCTTACCGATCAAAATATCCCCCTCTTTGACATAGGTTCCAACCTTAACTATTCCGTTCTCATCAAGGTCTTTGATCGCCTCCTCACTTACATTTGGAATTTCCCTTGTAAATTCCTCCTCACCACGGCGAGTGTCATGGACAGATAGCTCAAACTCTTCTATATGAACTGATGTGAAGGCATCTTCTGCTACCAGTTTTTCGCTCACAATAATAGCATCCTCAAAGTTATAACCTCTCCATGGCATGAAAGCAACAAGAACATTTCTACCAAGTGCAAGCTCACCGTGATCAATCGCAGGTCCATCAGCTAGAATATCTCCAGCCTTGACCCTTTGACCAACTTTCACAATTGGCTTTTGATTTATACAGGTATCTTGGTTTGACCTTGCGAATTTAGTTAACTTGTATTCAACCGTATATTTATCATCAAAGCTTAAAATCTCTTCAATGCTTCCCTTTTTATGATCATACTCAACTACAATCTTAGTTGCATCAACATATTTTACCACGCCATCA
>NZ_CZVS01000046.1:0-18253 GCF_001535985.1 Candidatus Kryptonium thompsonii
CATTATTAGAAAGAGGAGCGAGATAATCCATTCTGACTGGGCGAGGTAAGAAATCATGAAAGGGCATATTTTCAGCAAATTTTTGCATACCTCGGTGTAAATAACCAAGCTCTGGAACAGCATCAACTCTATATTCGCCGTCAAGCTTTAAAACTAATCTCAAAACCCCGTGCGTCGCTGGATGCTGAGGACCGACATTTAAAATCATTTCAGTTCCAAGTGGGTCCCTTCTTACTTCGGCTTCTATATTTCTCCTACTTAGCGATTCAACTATCTTATCCATTCTCTCTTCCATACTCTAACTCCGTTGAATTTTTACTTTTTCCTGTCCGGGCAAAGGAATTGATCCAGGTATCCCCTGCAATGGAAAATCTTTTCTCAGTGGATAATATTCGAAATCCTCAGGCATATAAATTCTTCTTAAATCAGGATGTCCTGAAAATTTAATCCCAAACATATCAAATGTTTCACGCTCGTGCCAATTCGCCGCCGACCACACAGATGTGACAGATGGTACGACAAGATCCGGCTCATCAACATAAACTTTTAACCTCAACCTGAACTTATTTTTTAAAGACCATAAATTGTAAACCACGGCAAACCTATCCTTTTCACGGTAATAATCAACCCCACAAATATCTACAAGGTAATCAAACGAAAGCTCAGGATCTTCTTTTAAAAATTTACAGATATCGACGATTTTCTCTTTTTTCACAACTATGGTAAGTTCTCCGCGAAATTCAGATATTTCAACTATATCGTCCTTAAAAGAACTGTTTAGCTTTTCAATAACTTTATCCTTCATTTCAATCCCCGGATTTTAAGTTTAAATGTATATCGGGTCCCTTTTGGGTGGAATTCCATTCTTTATAAGCTCCTGAATTTTAAGCAAGCCATTGATTAAGTTCTCCGGTCTTGGAGGACAACCGGAAACATAGACATCAACAGGCAAAAACTGGTCAATTCCTTGAACAACAGCGTAGGATCTATACATCCCACCGGTTGAAGTGCAAACCCCCATGGCTATCACCCATTTGGGCTCCGGCATTTGATCGTAAATTTTTCTGACAACGCGAGCCATTTTATAAGTGACTGTCCCAGCAACTATCAAAAGATCAGATTGGCGTGGTGAAAATCTCAAAAATTCGGAGCCAAACCTTGCTACATCATATTTCGGCGCAGCGAAAGCCATCATCTCGATAGCGCAACATGAGATGCCAAGAGGCATTGGCCAAAGTGAATTGCGTTGAGCCCATCTGATGAATTCACTTAACTTCGTTGTTAAAAATCCTTGCTCCTCTATGTTAAATGTGTTTATTATTCCCATTTTAGCGCACCTTTTTTTATTATGTAAAAATACCCAACCAAAAGAACGAAGATAAAGAGAAACATCTCTACATAACCTAACACACCAAGCTTGTCAAAAGTTACAGCCCATGGATAAAGAAAAACAATCTCGATATCAAAAATTATAAAAAGCATCGCAACAAGATAAAATTTAACAGAGAACCGGTCTCTCGCAGTTCTTATTGGTTCCATCCCACTCTCATAAGTTGAAAGTTTTTCGGGATTAGGTTTTTTGGGACCGAGGATTCGGTTGGATAAAACCATAACTGAGGCAAAGGCGAGAGCAAAAATCATCAGTATGAAAATCGGTAAATATTCACTTAACATGTTTTAAATATGTGCTTTTGTTTAAAAAACTTTGGTATAATTTAAAAAAGGTGCTTAAAAAATCAAAAAGGCACGCCCGAGGACGTGCCTTAAATTGTTAAGATTTCTTTTCCTCTGTTTGAGATGCGTAACGAATCGGAGTCAAAATCAAAAGCAAAGCTATCAAAACTATCACAACTAAGCTGATAAGATAAGAAGGAGTCGGTGTGATTGGTTTTATCTTCACCTCATAAAATGCAAGCCCTGCAAATATCAAACCCATAAGAGCTTCACCTGCAATTAAACCTGACGCAAGGAGAGTTCCGTTATTTTCAAGCTTTGACATTTGTTCATCCGTAAATTTACGCTTTTTAGCAATTAAATCCGTGATTCCTCTTATTAATCCACCAACGAAAATGGCTGATGTCGTCTCAAAAGGTAGATACATCCCAACACAAACGAGCATCGGACTTCTAACTTGCAAAAGGATAAGCCCAAAAGCCATAAGCATCCCAACAATTATGAGAGGCCAAGCCATCTCACCGCCGACAATCCCTTTCGATAACATAGCCATCAAACTTGCCTGAGGTGCAGGAAGTGCCTTTCCACCAAAACCAGTTCCTCCCGCTTTTATATCACCTTGGTGCAAAACAAGCAACGGGAAATACAAAACAAACGAAGCAACGATAACACCAATTATATCTCCAACCTGCATCTTCCACGGCGTTCCACCAAGGATATGCCCAACCTTCAAATCTTGGAACATTTCACCTGCAACAGCTGCAGCAACACAAATTACAGCTGCAACCCCAAGCACAGCCGCCACTCCAGGTAGTCCCTTAACACCAAGAACAACCATCAAAAGTGCAGCGACAATCAAAGTTGAAAGCGTAAGACCACTCACAGGATTATTACTTGAACCAATTATTCCAACGAGATAACCTGAAACTGCAGCGAAGAAAAATCCAGCAATTATCATCACAATCGTCGCAGTTATCGATGCATTGAACATTCCGCTGAAATAATAATAAAGTGCAAAAGTTAACACAGCAAAAATTAACAAAAGCGGAAGAACCCACTTCAAACTTAAATCTTGATCAACCCTACTCACACTTGCAGTTTCCCCAGCTGTTGCTTTTTTCAAATCAGATATTGACCTTTTCAATCCGACTGCCAAACTGCTTCTCATCCTATAAAGCGTATAAATTGCACTTAAAAGCATACCACCTATTGCGATCGGGCGCACAATGAATTTCCAAATAGCATAAGCCAACTCAACCCATGAGGTTGGTTGCCCCTCTTGAGTTATAAGTGGTTCAAGCTGCGGACCAAGGAAATACATAAGTAATGGAACAAACAAACCCCATGCAAGCAAACCTCCACTGAAGTTCAATGCTGCAAGCCTCGGACCAATTATAAATCCAACACCAATATAAGCTGGGCTTACCGCTGGGGCTGTTAAAAGAGTGCCACCGCCTGCTGAAACACTTGTGATCTCTTGTCCTCTTCCACTCAACAACTTTACACCTGTTTTGGCAAATGTCGTAAACTTCTCCCAGCTTGTCGCAAAGAAATTGAACTTGCCAAGAGTTTGAATTAAAGCGCCAATGCCCATCGCCCCAAACAAATATTTCGCCCCGCTTCCACCAGCTTGACCAGCTTTGTGAATCTCAGACGCAGCAACTGATTCGGGAAACGGCAACTCAGGATCCTCAACTAAAACCCTTCGCAAAAGCGTAACAAACAAAATTCCTATCACACCACCTATGACCATTATGAAAGATGATTCCCAATATCTCTGCGGAGAATCAAAATTTTGCCACACGCCAGCAATTAAGAAAGCAGGAATTGTAAAAATAGCACCAGCTGCAACGGATTCACCTATTGAACCAACAGTTCTTGCAAAATTCTCCTCAAGAATTGTTCCCCTGAACAATCTCAAAAAAGCCATGCTTATAACCGCCGCTGGGTATGTAGCTGCAATCGTCATACCAGCTTTTAAACCAAGATAAGCATTCGCTGCACCAAGAACCACAGACATAATAAGACCAAGAATTAACGCACGAACAGTAAATTCCTTCATCGTTTGTTCAGGCGGAACAAGAGGCTTGTACTTTAAACCAGAGCCACTTTTAATTTCTGCCATTTTCTCCTCGCTTTTGTTTGTTAATTAATTTATTCAAGGCCAGTTATCGATAAATCTTTGGGATGTTCAACATAAAACTTAAGACCCAAAGTTCTTTCCTCGGCAGGTTTCAAGCTGATTTCCCATACTATAATACCTTCAGCATCAATCTTAGCTTCGCTCTCGGATGGAGATTCGAGGACAACTTTTATTTTCTCATTCCTTGAAATCGGATAATTATCCCTAACTTCAATCGTTATATCCCGACTCTTCCCATTTTTTACTTTTACCTCGTATTCGTAGTGAATTTTTTTGTTCCTCCCAAACGATGTAAACTCTGTAAATTTCTTTTTCAATTTTCTCTCTATCTTGACATCTTCATCAACCCCAAGGAATAAATCAAATATTTCATCAGGTAAAATTTTTTTGAGTGAAGAAGTTGAAATATACTTGCCATCGATGTAAATCCTTGCTTCGCCTGGGAGGATCGGAAAATTAAACTCATTTCTCAAATTTGCTGTTAAATACGCATACCTTGACAACTTTGGAACGGCATAGTAAGTAAATTTAACATCCTGTGAAAACGAAGAAAGAAAAACCTTATGAAATTGAT
This sequence comes from Candidatus Kryptonium thompsonii, assembly GCF_001535985.1. Taxonomy (NCBI): domain Bacteria; kingdom Pseudomonadati; phylum Candidatus Kryptoniota; genus Candidatus Kryptonium; species Candidatus Kryptonium thompsonii. Next base: position 4,392 of record NZ_CZVS01000046.1, read on the forward strand.
TATCCGAAGGAACACTTGATTTTGGAAGTTTAAAACTAACTGATGTCATCTCAACTTCAACTTCGGGAGAGACATATTCCGGCGCCATTTCAGCGGCAACCTCTGGCGCTTTAATAAATGCTTCCTCCTTTAAAAAATCCTTTTTAAATCTCGGCTGATAAACATCGACATACCATGGATAAAGTTCTGGTGGTGTGCCGAAAATAAAAACAGGCGCAGTCCCAATTTCAATTGGGACATCTACCCAATCCTCACCCGTTGATTGCTTTACAAATGCAAATAAATTTAAATCGACCTTGCCTGCGTTAGAATTTGCCCTTACCTCATAACCAGGCGTCCATGTCGCCCCAGATACAAGATATGAAACCTTGAGGTCAACCTCACCCTTGGAAGCAGATAAAAGATTTATCTGGATACTCTTACTCTTTTCCTTCGCCGATGAAAGTTTATTTAATTCATCTTCAATTAATTTTCTATCATAGCTCAACTTTTCAATTTCCTTTTCAAGTTTTGTTTTTTTCTTCACACTTTCACTTAACCACTTGCCATAAAATTTAAAATAATTCTCAAGCTCAACGGTTGTCAACCTTTGCCCTTGCAAAGTTGGGGACAGCTTTTTTAAAAATTCAATCTCACCTAAAATTATCTCAATCTCCCCCTTTTTCGAATTTATCAAATCATTCAAACTATCCAATTTAGCCTTCAACCTTTCTACTTTTTCAACCTCTGGCTTCTCAAGATATGTCTCCTCAACTTTGACATCCGAAATTTTAACATCTTTACCCCTTAAAATCTCAACTTGAACCGAATAATCCAAAAGGTTCGGTGTTAACCTGTCAATTCTTATTTGATTTTCTCCCCTATCAACGGAAGTGGAAATCGTCTTAGTAATAAATGCATTATCTCGATAGATTACAACTGATGTAAGCTTTGATTTCACGACATCGCCAGCGGGATAAAGCATAAAGGCAAAAAATATAAAGGAAAGAACTAAACTCATCTTCTCTCGTATTTGATTTTAACTACACAAAATATAAAAACAGCACAGGAAATTTTCAAGTGGTTCAACAGGAACTTATAATCTGAGGCTCGCTTAAATTTTCGATCCCCTTCTTGAAATTTATTCTCGATTTCGGTATATTTTCACCAAAGCCAATAAAAATGAAATCGATCGCGTAAAAATACCACACCTGGAAGCGGTTAGGAAAGGAGTTAAGATATGTGCAATAGAGCAATTTTATTCAATGAATTTTTTGGTTTGTTAGTGAAGTGTGGGAGTGTGGTTTTATGCACAAGAAAATAGAATTACTTGCGGAGTTTCGAGTTTTGAAATCTTGCAAGTTATGAAAGGGAGGAATAGCTCATATGCCCCTTAACGAAGCTGATACCCGCGCACAACTAATTGAGCCAAAGCTGAAAGTAGCAAGATGGACAGAGAAGGAGATTTCACGGGAGTTCTATTATAAAGCCGATCACCAATACACTCCTGGCAAAATTATCCTTGTTGGCGATAAAGTACAACGAGGGAAACCCAAAAGGGTGGATTACCTTTTGCGCTACACAGATGGATTTCCAATTGCAGTTGTAGAGGCAGAACCTGAGGATAGCTCACCGGAAGCTGGATTAGAGCAAGCCAAGCGCTATGCTCAAGATCTTGGTCTGGCTTTCGCCTATGCAACTAACGGTCACAGAATTCTCGAATATGACTTTTTCACTCACACAACACGAGAGCTGGAAGAATTTCCAAGCCCAGAAGAGCTTTGGCAACGCTGGAAGAAAAACACAGGTCTTGAACAACCCAGTGTTGGGAAAGTTCAAGAAGCACCTGCTATCTATGGTATTGACACCGAAAGGCAATCCAACCCGCTTCTTTATCCTTACTGCCCCGAAAACCAATGCGGTAAGCGTCCATACTACTTCCAGGAGAGAGCGATTCGTGAAGTTATTTTGCGTATAATGCGTGGACAAAAACGCATTCTTCTTACCATGGCTACGGGAACGGGCAAGACCTTTGTCGCTTTTCAAGTGGTTTGGAAACTCATTAAATCGGGATGGTTACAAAGACAACACCCCGAACGGCCTGCTCGTGTGTTATTTTTAGCCGATCGCATAGTGCTTCGTAATCAGGCATATAACACCTTCTCCCCCTTTGCCACTGGCACCGCTGACCCGCGTCATCTCATTGAGGGACATCCGCCAAACTTGAACCGAGACCTATACTTTGGCATCTATCAGACACTTTGGAGCCCGGATGAGAACGGAAAAAGGCTTTTTGAAAAGTTTCCAACGGATTTCTTTGATCTTATCATCATTGATGAGTGTCATCGCTCCGGCTGGGGAACTTGGAGAGAAATTTTAGACCACTTCTCTTCGGCAATTCACCTTGGTATGACCGCTACACCAAAGCAAGATGAGAATGTAGACACCTATGCTTATTTCTGTGCAGAGGAACCAGAAGTTTTTATTGAGCCCGAAAAGCCAGAGAGGGGCAAATGGCGTCCACCCGCTTTTCAATATAGTTTGGGGCAGGGCATAGAGGATGGCTTTTTAGCAACATATAAGGTCCACCGTGTGCGCACCACTGTGGATGCTACAGGATTGCGCTTGGAAGATGCAATCGAACAAGGTGCGGAAGTTTTTATTCCGGAAGATGTAGAGCCAAGAGAGATTTACACAACGCCCCAATTTGAACGAGAGATCACGTTGCCAGATCGCACCCGTGCCATGGTTCAACACTTGGCTAATCTTTTGCGTCGTTTTGGACATATGGAGAAGACCATGGTCTTCTGTGTAGATATGGAGCATGCGCGTTTAGTTGCGAGACTTTTACAAGATGAGTTTGGTCCTGAAACTGGCTTAGACAACTATGCTGTTCCGATCATATCTGAAGAAGGTGAAGAAGCTCATCGCTGGCTGGAAGATTTTGCCGACTCCGACAAAAAGTCACCTGTTGTGGCCACGACTGCTGAATTACTTTCTACAGGCGTGGATGTTCCCGCTTGTCGAAACATCGTTTTTATGAAAACAATCTCTTCTCCCATTCTCTTTAAGCAAATCATTGGGCGCGGAAGTCGTATCGATCCAATCACAGACAAATCCTGGTTCCGTATAATTGATTTCACAGACGCAACTCGTCTTTTTGACCAATGGGATCGCCCTCCAAGTGCACTCCCAGAGATACCGAAAGGTCCGTTTACAGCAAAGCTGGAGGGTGTAGTCTTTCACACAGAGACGAAAGAACGCATCGTTGGTGCGTCTGTGAGCGTTCAGATAGGTCCAAATACTCAACGCGGTCCAATTCGAACCGATGATGAAGGTAAGTTTATCTTTGACAATCTCCCGGAGGACGCACTCACTTTGATCGTTAGCGCAAGTGGTTTTGTTCAGCGCAGGATTAGAGTAAACACATTGGCAGATCACACGACTTTTATAGAAGTCCCTCTTAAACCTGAGACAAAAGGTAAGAAGAAAATCCGTGTAGAAGGGCTTGAGGTTAGCATTGCGGACGAAGCAATTTTCACCATAGACGCCACAGGTCAGCAGTTATCTTTGAAGGAGTATCGAGACTACACTCGCAGGCAAGTGCTTCATCGTGCACCTAAGATTCAAGATCTTCGAAATATTTGGGTAGATTCAAATCGCAGGCGAACATTCTTGAACGAGCTGCGTCGTCTTAGTATTCACCCAGAGATCTTGGCTGAAGTAGAAGGGCTTGCCGAAGCAGATATTTACGACATCCTTGCTCATATTGCCTTCGGAGCTCCAATACGCACGAGAAGTGAACGAGCAACCGCTTTTCTTAACAGAGAACAGAGCTTCCTTAAACGCTACAGCGATTTAGCTCGTAAGGTAATCTTAGAGCTTGTAGACAAGTACCGTGCAGGCGGTATAGAGCAACTGGAGCCGGAGGTTTTTAGCGTTTCTCCTTTTAGGGAATGGGGCGGTGCGGTGAAAATTAGTAGTTGGTTTGGTGGAGTTGAAAAGCTTGGCGATACTCTTAAAGAAATGCGTGAGCGAATATATCCCGTTTCGGAAGTAACACCATGAACAAACACTGGAATAAAAAAATTAAAATTTCGGAGATAACGATATGAACAATCGCCCCCAAACTCGTGAAACTTTAGCAAATGAAATCTGGCGCGCTTGTGACATTTTACGCAGAGACAACAACTGTGGCGGTATCATGGAGTATGTTGAACATCTTTCTTGGCTTTTGTTCTTGCGTTTTTTAGACGCACAAGAAGAAGAATGGGAAACTCAAGCTAAACTGGCTGGCCGTGAATATCGCCCAACTATAGAATCACCTTACCGCTGGAGAGATTGGGCGATGAAAGATTATCCTGCTGATGAACTACTTAGCTTCGTCCATGGAAAGCTTATTCCCTATCTACAGAGCCTTGGTGGAGATCCGCTGCGTGACACTATCCGAGGTGTCTTCGCTGAACGAAATGTAATAGTCTGCGCCTCTGGGTACAATCTCAAGGATGTGATCTCCATAATCAATAGCATCGACTTCCACAGCCAAGACGATATATTCACAGTTTCCCAAGTCTATGAAGAACTACTTCGCAGGCTTGGTAACGAAAACCGCATGGCGGGCGAGTTTTACACTCCCCGTCCAGTCGTGCGCTTTATTGTAGAACTCGTGAATCCTCAAATCGGTGAGACTGTTTACGATCCCGCTTGCGGGACTTGTGGGTTCCTGGCGGAGGCTTATCTTTGGATGAAGCGTCAAGAAAAAACTATTGAAGACCATAAAACTCTGCAAGAACAAACTTTCTTTGGACAAGAGAAAAAGCCCATTCCAGCTCTCTTGGGCTTGATGAACATGGTTTTACATGGAGTCACTGCACCTAAAGTTTATCGTAAAAACACGCTTGAGGAGAACATTCGGCAAGTAACGCAACGCTTTGATGTGATCATGACTAATCCACCTTTCGGCGGAACTGAAGGACGACATATTCAGCAAAACTTCCCTGTGCAATCACAGGCAACGGAACTGCTATTCTTACAGCACATCATGAAAAAACTGAAACCCCGAAACGGGGCAAGATGTGGGATGGTTGTTCCCGACGGCATGCTTTCCGGTGGTGGAGCGTTTGCAGAGGTCAAGCGGACACTTTTGGAGGAGTTTAACCTCCACACAATCGTGAGCTTACCAATTGGCACTTTCGCTCCTTACTCCGATGTAAAAACTGCGCTTATTTTTTTTGAACGCCCGGGTCCAACTAAGGAAATCTGGTATTATGAGCTTCCGCTACCTGAAGGACTGAAAAAGTTCAGCAAGGGTAACCCAATCAAAGACGAACACTTTGAAGAGGCACGCAAGCTTTGGAAGGCTTGGGATGCTTACCGCAAAGGTCAAGGTCCTCGTGAGTCGTGCCTTTCCGAGCGTTCTTGGATTGTGTCCATTGAGGATATTAAGAATCGTGGTTACGACCTCACCGCGCGCAACCCCAATCGCAAAGAGACAGAATCACTACCATCACCAGTGGAAATCGTTGTTAACCTTCTTGAGCGCGAACAGGAAATTTTGAGCATTGTTGAGGAACTAAATGAACTCCTCGGCAACAATAAGGAGGGGACGGAAGCATGAGTGAGGGACCCTACAAACTTCCCGAAGGCTGGAGATGGGTAAAGTTAGGAGAGGTTGCTACTATTGAGCGACGCACGGTAGATCCTAGGCGGTTCCCTCAAAGTACGTTTTACCTTTACAGCATTCCTGCTTACGACAAAGGCCAAAGTCCTGAAAAGTTAGCTGGTAGTCAAATTGGCAGCACCAAGATCGTCATAGGACCAGGCATGTGTCTTTTCTCCAAGCTGAACCCACGCATTCCACGAGCCTGGGTGGTTACCGAGGTACCTCAAGATGGAGTGTCCGTTGCATCAACAGAGTTTATGCCCTTACGGCCTAATTCTAGCGTTTTAGATCTTGACTATCTCGGCAAGCTACTAGTGACAGAAGGATTTCTCTCGCAAGTGCGCTCGGATGTAACCGGAGCAACGGGAAGTCGCCAAAGGTTGAAGCCCGAAGTTGTATTGAACGCACTCATTCCTCTCCCCCCTCTCTCCGAACAACACCGAATTGTAGAGCGGATTGAAGAACTAATGGAGCGGATAAGGGAAGCAAAGCGCCTGAGGGAAGAAGCAAAACAAGATGCTGAACGCCTTTGGCAGGCTGTGCTTGCCGAAACCTTCCCTCGCCCCGGAGATGAACTTCCAGAAGATTGGAGATGGGTGAAGTTGGAGGAGGTTGCTGTTATTGAACGGCACACTAAAAAGCCCACAGATTTGCCACCAGAATTGCCTTATGTGGGATTAGAACATGTTGAGTCAGGAACAGGGAGTGTTGATATTGACAAATGTCCTCCTGTGTCGTCCGTGAGTAGTCAGGTGTATTTGTATGACGAAAGCCATGTCCTTTACAGCAAGTTGCGCCCCTACTTGAACAAGGTCTACCTACCTGAAGGGAAAGGAGCCTGCACTACTGAACTTCTCCCTCTCAAGCCCGATCCTTCTCGTGTAGACAGACACTTTTTAGCTTGGTATCTGCGGTCGCCTGGTTTCGTTGCCTATGCCAATGCTCACACAACAGGCTCAAGGCAACCTCGTGTTGATCTGCGAGCTTTGGTAACTGCTCTTATCCCTCTTCCTCCACTCTCCGAGCAGAAACGCATTGTAGAGCATCTTGAAGCGGTGCAGGAACGGATAAGGGCTCTTAAAGAAGCTCAAGCTTATACCGAAGCTGAACTCAAGAGGTTAGAACAGTCTATCTTAGAAAAAGCCTTTCGCGGAGAGCTATGAATGCATTTGATCTTTGGGGAAATCCCGTCAAGCGAAGCGCAACATACTATGTCTACCACGATGAGAACATACCGAACAAAAAATGGCTGCTGATAGGACTTCGGGCAACTCAGTTGGCTTTAGTGGGAAATTCACATCGAGAAACTAAGCACGAGCCTGTCAGGTACATTGTTCGCTGGTGCTATGGAACAGATGTTTTTTGGAGCTTTGTAAAGGGAAGATTCCTAAAGCATCCTAGAGCATCAAGAAATTTGCGTTATATTTAAAGTAATAGTAACTTTGTTTAGCGAACTAAATCCCCAAAAACAAAAATGGTCAAAGGTGCCATGCGCCTCATTACAATTTCCACCTTACCTTTACTTTTAATATCAATACTCTCAACATTCACTTTTTCTCAAGAACAACCACAATGGACCTCAAAATGGTACTGCGTTTATGCAACTTACGATGACGAGACCAATGGAACAGGACACAATACACCAAGCGTCGGGGTATTAAAAGAAAACACATTCATCGCCTGCGTTACAACTTATAATGCAAGAAGTTTTCTTATACCTTATGTAAATGCAGACTCAGCCACTGGACGCCTTTACTACTATGGGTATGACACCCCCGGAATTGGCAATTTCTTTCTCCCTTGGACAAATCCAAATGATGTTTTTGACGAAGTCCTGATGAAGAATGCATGGTTTATCTTGGCAACCCCAAAAGATAGTTTGATCTATGTAGCAAATAACGATGAAAAGCATAGTATCCTCGTTTTCAAATTTACAGGAGACACAATTCTCTCAACCCCTTACCGTCTTGAAACCGGTGACAACATAATTTTTTCAATCGACCTTGATGCAAATGGAAATGTCTTCGTGATTAACGACAGCAGTTATGGAAAAACTGATGACATTAAAATCTTTCCATCAATTGAAAGCAACAAAACAGCATGGGAAAGCCATACAACCACCCCTTTAAACACAATTGACTTACCTGACGGAGTTTACAAAGGAATTGAAGTTAACAACGACGGCACTTGGCTTTTCGTTTCTTATTCTGACACGACAAAAAGAAAAGTTGTAAAGTATGTTGGCTCCATCCAAACTGGATATCAAATTGATACTAAATTTAACTTCCAACTTGGAGTAGCTGACACTGGAGCTACTTCTGCTTGGAAAGCAAGTCCAATTGGTCTTGAATACCTTGATGAAAATAATTTATTATTTATCGCATGCGCAGTTTGGAGACCATCCCCACTTTCAATGGGTTATCCCTACGGCAGGATCTATGTTGTAAGCGGAACAACTGGTGAACCAATTGACACAATAGATATAGCAAAATGGAATTTCATCAAGACGGGTGGCTATAACCTTAGAGAAAACGGAACCACACCTGGGAATGCGTCTGGGTATACCTCAGTTTATGATGTAAAATTTGACGAGAAGAAAAATCTTTACACTCAATCCTATTACGGTTGGACAGTTGATAAATGGGTTTACCAGGGAACACTGCCAATTATACCATTAAAAGTTGAAAAACTAAACGATGAAATTCCCAATGGATATGAATTAAAGCAAAACTATCCAAATCCATTTAATCCAACCACAACAATTGAATTTTCGATTCCAACACGACAAAATGTAACTTTAAAAATTTACACGATTTTAGGTCAAGAAATTGCAACTCTTGTTGATGAAGTTCTCGATCCCGGAACTTACAGAGTAATATTTGATGCAAGTAAACTTGCAACGGGATCATATATTTACACTTTGAAGGCAGGGAAATATGTCGAAAGCAAAAAGTTAATGTTTGTCAAATGAAAACACGGGGCGGTTTCAAAACCGCCCCATATCGTTTTTTCTTAACCCCTCAAAGAAAGCCCTCAATAAACTTTGTGCTTCATCCCCCATTATCCCACCGATGACTTCAACTTTATGATTCAAATTCCCATCTCCAGCTATGTTATAAACACTTCCACATGCGCCAGCCTTGAAGTCATACGCTCCGAAAACAATTTTATCAACCCGCGAAAGAACAATTGCCCCAGCACACATTGGACACGGCTCGAGCGTCACATAAATCGTGCATCCATCAAGCCTCCACGCTTGAAAATAATTATACGCTGCGGATAAAGCGATCATCTCAGCATGAGCGGTGGCGTCTTTCAAAGTTTCAACTTGATTATAACCTTTCGCAATGATTTGCCCCTTATAAACTATAATAGCACCAACGGGTATCTCACCGAGCTCAAAAGCTTTCTGCGCCTCCTTCAGCGCGTATTCCATCCAATACCTATGCTCATGCATTAATTTAACCTCTTCCTTGGTTCAAATCCCGCGTCTTTTATCGCTTTTAACATTTGATCAAGCGTGACGAGATGCTTTGTTCCAGCTGCACTTACAACATTTTCCTCAATGAGCAAACTCCCAAAATCATCAGCACCAAATTTTAATCCAATTTGTGCCATCTTCAAACCTTGCGTAACCCAAGAAACTTGAATCGTTGGGATATTATCAAGCATCAACCTTGATATCGCAAGCGTCTTGAGATAGTCAAACCCCGTCGACCTTTCCTTCAAATTATCCATGTTTTCCGCAAGCTTTGTATTCCTGGGTTGAAATGTCCACGGTATGAAAGAAGTAAATCCACCAGTTATATCTTGAAGCTCACGAATTAACAACATGTGCTGAACCCTATCTTCATATGTCTCAACATGTCCAAACATCATCGTTGCCGTCGTCTTCAAACCAAGCTGATGCGCCTCATACATAACCCCAAGCCATTCATCAGCGCTACATTTTTTAGGTGAAATTTTCTCCCTCACCCTATCAACTAAAATTTCAGCCCCACCTCCGGGGATTGATTGCAAGCCCGCATCAATTAATCTCTTCAAAACATCGCGAACTTTCAATCCAGAAACATCAGCTATATGCAAAATTTCCTCAGGCGAAAGAGCATGAAGCCATATCTCAGGATAATTTTTCTTTATCCATCTGAATAAATCTTCGTAAAACTCAATTCCAAGTTCTGGATTTAAACCACCTTGCAATAAAATCCTCGTCCCGCCGAGTTGAATTGTCTCCTCAATTTTCTTCGCGATGGTTTCGTAATCAAGTGTATATCCCTTAACAGTGTCCCCAACCTTCGCATAGAAAGCGCAAAATGTACACTCAGTGGTGCAAATGTTTGTATAGTTTATATTTCGATCAATTATGTATGTCACCACTGGCTCTGGATGCAAACGCCACCTGACCATATCCGCCATCATTCCAATCGTGATGAGATCATCAGATTGAAAAAGTTTAACGCCGTCTTCAAATGTGAGTCTTTCTCCATTTTCAACCTTTTTATATATCTCAAGTAAGTTTTTGTCCATCCAACAACCTGATTTCTTTTTAATTTTTGCAAATTTAACAACCCAAACCCTAAAATAAAAATTTCACTTAAGCCCCAATTTCAGATAAAATTTCCCTTATGATTTCCTTACACGAAACCCTGACCTCGGAAGAAATAGAACTGCCAACATCGAAATCCTTACCAACAATACCATAAATAATTAACTCCTTCGGCAATTTACCAAGCGCCTTTGCAATTTCGATATATTCAATTAGCCCAACGGAATGAGTTGAAAAAAACTCCAACTGGGCGGGTATTTTATCAACCCCAAATTTCAAACGATAGATTTTCCCCGGTTTTTCCCCAGATTTAATCGCGTCAATAAAAATGATTAAATCATAATCCCCAAAAAATTGTATCAATTCATCGAATGATGTTTCAACCCCAATGATCTTTACATTTTCTTTAAAACACCTTTTCAAAAACCTTGCGATTAAAATTCCAACAGCATCATCACCGCGAAATACATTCCCAACCCCAACTATTAAAAAATTCTTTTCTCTATTCCCTTTCAATGTAAAGTTTCAAAAAGTGAGTTGCACATGAAATACACGGATCATAGTTTCGTATCGCTTGTTCACATTTCCAAGTCAGCTCATCTTCAGGAAGATTTAGATAAGTAGCCACAAATTTCCAGAGATCACTTTCCATCATTTTCAAATTCTGCGAAGTTGGCGGGACAATTTTAGCGTCAAGTATCGTTCCTTTTTCATCCACTTTATATCTATGGTAAAGGATTCCCCTCGGCGCTTCCGTGCAGCCATAACCGATGCCCGGTTTCACAGAAAAATCGACAAACGGTTTATCGAGATCATCATATTCTGATATTATTCTCAAAGATTCATCGCAGGCGTATAGCGTTTCAACAGCCCTTGCAAGTATGCTCTTAAATGGATTTTTACACACCGGTTTAAAGTTAACCTCAAGTGCAATCTCTTTTGCGATATCGGATAATTTATCAAAGTTCAAGTTAAATCTTGCAAGCGGTCCAACAAAGTAAGCACCCCTACCGACTATCATCGAATGCAAAGCATTTGAATGTGGAACATGCTCCTCGACAAAATGATTATCATACTCATTTACGGAAATGTCAAGACCCTTATTTGAAACAATTCTACCCTCATTGAGTGGATACTCATTCGGATGCCTCAGCGCAACAAATTCATAATCTTGCTCGAACTCCGGAAATTCAAGATCAGCAAGGAACTTAACAGTCTCAATTGAAAAATCCCTCGCCCATTTTAAATCATCTTCAAGCTTTCTCAATTCCTTTTTCGAAGGCAACTTATAAAATCCACCGACTTTCAAATTAATCGGGTGAATCTCCCTGCCCCCAAGGATTCTGATTATTTCGTTTCCGATTTTTTTAAGCCTCAATGCCTTTTGAACAGTATCGGGATAATCTTTAGCCATTTGAATGACATCATCATATCCAAGAAAATCCGGGAGATGAAGCATAAATATGTGCAACGCGTGGCTTTCTATCCATTCACCGCAGTAAATTAACCTTCTTAACATTCTAATTTGTTCAGTTACCTTGACACCAAATATGCCCTCAATTGCATGTATAGAACTCATTTGATAAGCAACGGGACAGATCCCACAAATCCTCGCAGTGATATCTGGAACTTCCCTAAAACTTCTTCCCCTTAAAAATGCCTCGAAAAAACGCGGTGGCTCAAAAATTTTAACTTTTACATCGACGACATAACCATTTTTAACTTTAATATAAAGTGCCCCTTCACCCTCAACTCGCGCCAAGTAATCAACTTTTATTGCTTTATCTTTCATATGCTTCACTCCCTTTTCTGAACGGTTCTGCATAAGAGTTAAAGTTTCTTAAAACTCTAACTATATCCGCCGAAGACAAACCGTTTTTTAGAAAATGTTCCGATAGCGAAAACACATTTGGTGTCTCCTTTGGCCCAAAGCATCCATAACATCCTCTCTGATAAGATGGACATATAGCTCCACATCCAGCTTGCACAACTGGACCTAAACATGGAGTTCCACTTGAGACCATGACACAAACATTACCATTCCTCTTACACTCAACACAGACACTATACGAAGGTATATTTGGCTTGCGATTGTTAAGAAATGCACTTATGACCTCAATCAATTGATATTTATTTATCGGGCAACCCCTAAGTTCAAAATCGACAAATACATGATCTGATATCGGAGTGGACTTGCTCAATGTCTCAATATACGAAGGATTCGCGTAAACAATTGAAATGAACTCCTTTACATCTTTAAAATTTCTCAACGCTTGAATCCCACCGGCAGTGGCACACGCCCCGATTGTAATTAAATACTTAGAAACTTTCCTTATCTTGTGAATCCTCTCAGCATCATGTGGCGTTGTAATTGAACCTTCAACAAGTGAGATGTCATATGGACCTGAAACAGTAGCCCTTGAAGCCTCAAGGAAATACGCTATTTCCACCGCACCAACAATATCAAGCAGTTCATCTTCACAGTCAAGTAAACTCAATTGACATCCATCGCACGAAGCAAATTTCCAAACTGCAAGTTTTGGTTTCCTTTTCTTCATTTTTTAAATCTCCCGCTTAAATATCAAATCCTTTACTTGATTATAACTAAACACAGGACCATCTTTGCAAATAAATACCGGCCCAAATTGACAATGCCCACATAATCCAATGCCACATTTCATATTCCTTTCCATCGAGAGAAATATGTTGTTCTCTTTAACACCCCTCTTGATAAGTTCAAGCGCTGTAAAACGCATCATTATTTCAGGACCACAAACAAGAGCAACCGTATTTTCCGGTTCAAAAGGAGCTCGCGGAATTAATGTCGTGACAACGCCAACATTGCCTTTCCATCCGCTGATTCCCCTGTCAACGGTGACATAAACCTCAAAGTCAAACCTCGATCTCCATTTTTCAATCTCATTCTTATAAAGAATGTCATCAGGTGTCCTTGCCCCATAGAGTAAAATCACACGATTATATCTCTCTCGATTTGATAAAATGTAGTAAATCGCTGGTCTTAACGGGGCTAACCCAATACCGCCAGCAACTATGACGATATCACACCCGCTACATTTATCAACTGGCCAACTTGAGCCGAAAGGACCTCTTATGCCCAACAAATCCCCTTTCTTCAGTTTCCCCATCGCCTTCGTCACAATTCCAACCATGCGCGTCGTGTGCATTATGCGGTTCTTTTTACTTGGATCACCACTTATCGAAATTGGAACTTCGCCAACACCGAAAACATACACCATGTTAAACTGCCCTGGAAGAAACTTAAATTCAGATTTTGAATCCAATGGTTCAATTTCAAGCGTAAATGTATCATTTGTTTCCTGCTTTCTTGAACGCACCTGAAAGATTAAAGGAAGCATCGGGTTTTGAACAGCTGTTAATACTTCTTTTTCAACTGGCTCCATATAGATCAAGCAATTGTATTCTTGTTGCTTGAAGTCTTTGCTCTACAACAGTGATAAATCTTTTTAAAATCTCATATCCCAAACTATGGTCTTCCTCGCACTTATTTCTTAAACATTTCCCATCAAAAGCTATAGCTCTCGTCGGCTCAACCACCCTTGCGTCAAAATGCCAATAATACGGTGGTGTAATCCATGACCACCCAAGGACTTCACCACTTTCGAGCGTTTGAATTATAACCGGCTTTTTCCCAGG
>NZ_CZVS01000047.1:0-15721 GCF_001535985.1 Candidatus Kryptonium thompsonii
TATTTTTCAAAAATTCTTCATATTTCTTTATTTTGCTTTGGATTTTTTCCTTTTCCTGGAACTCTTCAAAGTCGTCTCTGTCTTCAAAATCTCGATAATCCATGTTTAAAACGGCGTTTTATTTGGGTTTTCAAATTCAAGATAATAAAAATTTTAAATTAAACAAATAAAAGCGGGCTTTAAAAGCCCGCCCCAAGCCTTTGAAAGAGCCCCAACAAAACCAGAGGGGATCAATCGTGCAAGGATTCAAGGTATCTTGCGGCGTCCAAGGCAGCCATACACCCTGTCCCTGCTGCAGTTACTGCCTGGCGATATACTTTATCTGCAACATCCCCAGCTGCGAATACACCAGGTACACTTGTCGCTGTCGAACCTGGCTTCGTAATTATATAACCAACCTCGTCCATCTCAATTTGACCTTTAAAGATTTCTGTATTGGGCTGGTGTCCAATTGCTATAAATAAACCATCGCATTTATAGTCCATCGTTTCGCCCGTTAAAACATTTTTTAACCTTACCCCTGTCACTTTCTTTTGGTTTACATCGTAAACCTCCTCAACCACGGAGTTCCAAATAAAGTTTATCTTTGGGTTTTTCATCGCTCTATCTTGCATAATCTTTGAAGCTCTTAGCTTATCCCTCCTGTGCACAATGGTCACCTTGCTTGCATATCTCGTTAAAAATAAAGCTTCTTCCATAGCCGTATCTCCGCCCCCAACGACAACCACTTCTTTATCTTTGAAGAAAAATCCATCGCAGGTTGCACAAGCTGATACACCATATCCTCTTAATTTTTGTTCTGATTCAAGCCCCAACCATTTTGCTGAGGCACCTGTTGCAATTATGACTGCATCAGCAGTGTAGAGGTCTTCATCAGCCCATATTTTAAAAGGTCTTGTCGAAAAATCAACCTTCGTTACATCAAGCATTTCAAGTTTTGCCCCAAATCTTTCCGCTTGTTCTCTCATAAGTTGCATTAATTCTGGTCCTTGAATTCCTTTTGGAAATCCTGGGAAGTTTTCGACTTCGGTTGTGAGCATAAGCTGTCCACCGGGTTGAGAGCCTTCAAATACAAGAGGTTGAAGATCAGCACGAGCTGCGTATATCGCCGCTGTTAATCCAGCAGGACCAGAGCCAATGATGATAAGCTTTCTGTGTTCAATTGGTTGCATTGTTCACTTTTTTATTTAGTTTTAAATTTCTTAAAACTTCATTGAAGTTTTTTATTGAAACATCCGCGTAATTCATTAACTCATTTTTATCCAGAGTAGTTTCAACTCCAACAGCAAGCATATCTGCGTTTTTGGCAGCAATTAAACCAGCGATTGAATCTTCAAAGACAATGCATTCTCGAGGCTTGCACCCGAGTTTTTGCCCTGCAAGAATAAAAATATCGGGTGCTGGTTTTCCATGTTTAACATCCTTTGATGTAACAACAACATCAAAAAGACCATGTAGGTTTAGTTCGCTAAATATAAGTTCAACATTTTCATCGGGTGCTGATGTTGCAAGGGCGATTTTTATACTATTTTCTTTCAAAATCCTTATAAACTCAATCACTCCATCAACAGTTTTCAAATTCCCAACCGCTATCTTCCTGAAAATTCTATCGACCTCAATTCCAATATATCTTGCTTCTTCCTCTGTTATTTTCCCATTGAATAAAATTTTGGCGCTTTCCTCACCCCTTCTTCCAAAGATGATCTTTTTAAACTCTTCATCGCTTAAACTATATCCAAACCTTGCGCATATTTCACCCCACGATTGACGATGCAGTTTAAAAGTATCTGCTATCACACCATCAAGGTCAAATATAGCGCATTTGAAATCAAGATTTAAAAGTTTTTGCAAAGCCAGATTTTTAATTGCATTTTTTACATTTCGCATAAAGCCATGAAATTTTGCTCTTTTTATCGGACTTAATTTGTAAAGTGATTTAAAACTTTCTTCGTTTAATTTTGAAAGTTCAAACAAGTCTGGATTAATGTTATGATCGAAAGCTTTGAATTCGGTGATGTTTGTCTCCTTTTGAAATTTCAAATTCCATGGGCAAACTTCTTGGCAAATATCACAACCAAAGATTAAATTTTCAAATTTATTCGCTATGTGCTCTGGGAAGAGATCACCTTTATACTCAATCGTCCAGTATGAAATGCATTTGTTCGAATCGAGAACATAGGGCTCAACTATCGCTTCAGTTGGACATGCGTCAATGCATCTTGTACATTTTCCGCAGAAGTCGGCTATTGGTTCATCATAAATGAGTTCGAGGTCACAGATTATCTCACCGAGAAAAACCCATGAACCAAATTCTCTTGTTATCAGATTTGTATGTTTACCAATCCAGCCAAGTCCCGCTCTCATAGCCCAAACTTTTTCCATCACAGGTCCAGTGTCAACATAAATTTTCGCTTTTACATCTGGGACAATTTGACGAATAAAGTCGAGTAATTTTTCAAGTTTCAATTTTAAGATAATGTGATAATCTTGACCAAGTGCGTAAATTGAAATTCGTCCTTGGTGAGGTTCAGCGGGCGGAATTTTTTGAAAATAATTGAGGGCTACTGAAATGATCGACTTTGCTTCAGGTAAAATTTCTTTTGGATTTGTTCTTTTGTCAAAATTTTTTCCCATCCAGTTCATATCGGCGTGAAATTTCCTTTCAAGCCAGTTTGAAAGTTTGACGCTTTCCTGTTCAAGTTCTTCAACCCTTGCAATTCCAACTTTTGAAAAGCCAATTTCAATTGCTTTCCGTTTTATTTCTTGTGTCAGCTCATGTTTGTTCATCTTCAATTTTTATCCATATCTCGTCATTTTTAATTAAAACTTCAAAAGTTTTCAATCTTCCTGAACCATAGACTGGTTTACCTGTTTTTATCTCGAATGTCCATCCGTGCATTGGGCAGATTATTTTTTCGGCTTCGATTATAGCATCTGTTCCATTTACTATCTTTGTATGCTGGTGTGGGCATATGTTTGACAAGGCAAAAAATTCTGAGTTTAAATTTACAATGGCAATTTCTTGTTGATCTATTTTAAATGACTTTGCTTTTCCTGGTTTAACTTCCGAAATTTTGCAAAGTTTTATTTCTTTTGGCATATTAGTAAAGACTTTTTGATTAAATTTAGGTTTAAAAGTTTAAAAATTAAAAAAATGAAACAGTGCGGGTTAAGCCCGAATTTAAGATAAATTTTGAGGAAATTAAAAAATTTCGCAGAGAAGGGAAAAGTGCATTTGAGATAACCAAGACGCTGACCCAAGGGCTTGATTCTTTTATCATTTCATTATGTGATGAGCTTGGTTTTAATGAATCTTTTGCCATTATTGCAACGGGGGGATATGGACGGGTTGAGCTTTGCCCGAAGTCAGATGTCGATATAATGTTTTTAGCTGAGTCGAAGGATAAAAAAATTGAGAGCTTCGCCGTTGAATTTTTCCAGCATTTGTGGGATGTTAATTTCAACATTGGGCATAGCTACAGAAGCATTGATGAATGTCTTGAACTTTTGGAGTCCGATATAGAATCGTGGGCGTCCCTTCTTGAGTCGAGATTTATTTGCGGGGATAAAAATTTATACGATTTCTTCGTTCGGAGGTTGAAGGAGAAATCGCTTGGCGGAGGTTCGCTTGACTTTATCAAGGCAATAATTGATGGAAACAAACTGAGGCATCAAAAGTATGGGGATACATCAAATCTTCTTGAACCTAATATTAAGAAAAGTGCGGGGGGATTAAGGGATTTACATACATTGTTATGGCTTTTGAAAAGCACCGATCCCGACTTTTGGAATTTGCGAGATGATCAGTCGATGTGTAAAGGAATGCTTGAGTTGATGTTTGAGAAGAGCATGATCTCCGAAGAGAAGTTTTTTGCAGTTGTCGATGCTTTTGAATTTCTGTTGTGGACGAGGATAATGCTTCACCTTGTCACGGAGGGGATTACAGATGTGCTTGATTTTAATATTAAAGAGAGGGTTGCACTTGAGCTTGGGTATCGTGATGAGTTTGATAAAAAAGCGGTTGAAATTTTTATGCGTGATTATTATTTGAGGGCGAGGGAGATTTTAATGTTTAATAAAATTTTTGTGATGGGTTTTGAGGAACGTTTCAAACCTGGGTGGACAGGTGAAGTTGAATTGCTTGATCAAAATTTTTCAATTTATGATGGGCGTGCGATAGCTCTTAACTCATATAGAGAGTTTTTGACGACGGAGGAAATTTTTAGGGCTTTCTTGTATAAATGTAAAACTGGTGCAGATTTTGATGAAAATTTGAAGCGAACAATTATAAATAGTGCAAGTAAGGTTAGTTTTACAAATGATGTGGAGGTAAACAAAATTTTTCTTGAAATTTTGAACTCTAAATCTGGGGTGGCTTCGGCACTTAAACTGATGCATGAATTTGAGATCTTGGGAAGATATATTCCTGAGTTTGGTAAATTGACCGGTTTATATCAGCACAATCGTTATCATTATTTCACAGTTGACGAGCACACTTTAAAAGCTGTTGAAAATGCAGAAAGGCTTGGCGATGCGGATTCAAGGCTTGGCGAGATCTTTAGAAACCTTGAAAGGAGGGACATTCTTTATTTGGCTATTTTATTTCACGACGCTGGCAAAGCTGTTAAGGTTGAGGGACATAGCGACATCGGAGCAGAGCTTGCGAGAGATTTTTTGATGCGGATAAATTTTGATGCTGTTGATGATGTCTGTTTTCTTGTTAAAAATCATCTTTTAATGGAGCAAGTTGCATTTAGACGGAATTTTTATGAGCCTGAAACATTATATCATTTTGCTTCGAACTTTAAAACGAAGGAACAATTTGATATGCTTTACATTTTGACCTATGCAGATCTTTCTGCTGTTAATCCAGAGGTATGGACAAGTTGGAAATCCCAGCTTCTTGAGGAACTATATCTTTTTGCCGAGCCAATAGTTGAAAATAGATTGACGCTTGAAGAAGTTTATCTAATGATTGAGGAAAGGGCAAACAGGAGAATTGAGTCGATCATTTTATCTCTCTCTGAGAAAATATCTCGCGAGATGGTCGAAAATCATTTTGAAAGTTTGATCGAGGATGGCTCTTATTTGAATGTTTTCTCTGATATTGAGATAGGTGAGCATATAAGGTCGATTTCCGAATACGGCGGTAAAAAAGTTGATGTTATCTTTTCCCATAAGGATGGGTATACTGAGGTGACCGTGATAACGAGGGATGCTCCTTTCGTCCTTGCTAAGATTTGTGGGGTTTTATCCGCAAATGATGCGAATATATTTGACGCTAAGATATTTACGCGAAAGGATGGGATTGTAATTGATAAGTTTAGGGTTTTTGATTACATATCGGGTGATGAGCTCACTGCAGGGCAATGTGAAAAAATTAAGCAAGATCTCGAAGATGTTTTCTACGACAGGATAAATTTTGACGAACTTTTTGAAAAACATAGGAGAAGGTGGAAGAGAAAAATTGAGAACGTCAGAAAAAATGTTAAGATAGCGGTTGAATTTGAGGATTCGAAAGATTATACGATAATTGATGTCTTCGCTCCAGATTCGCTTGGTTTTTTATATAAGGTTTCGCGAAAAATTTCGGAATTGGGGTTGAATATTTATTTCGCAAAAATTGCAACTCGAACGGATGGCATTGTTGACTCGTTTTATGTCCTTGATTTCAACGGAAATAAGATAACCGATGAGAACATGAAGGAAAAAATCAGAAATGAAATCTTGGCTGTGATCTATGAGCTTAACAATTTAAAACTAACTTTGGAGTAGAAATGAGACAGAGATTGATTGATATGATAGAGGCAGAATTGACGAAGCCGAGACAAATTACAGAGCAAGTGCTGGATAACATTCTATCTCACTATTCATATACGCTTGATCAAATTGATAAATTTTTCGCTGAGGAGATCGCAAATCTTGAGGATTACGAGATTGATATTCTTTTTTCGCCGATTTTCACGCCAAAGGTTCAAGATAAAGCGATGTTTTCAAAAATTCTTGATGAAATTGAAGTTGACAAAGATGGGATTGATGAAATCGTGAGGGAACTTGAAAAGAGAAATTTAAAGGCAAATTTATATGTGGTTTTGAGGAACGGGGATGAATTTTATGAGAAAAGGTTTTCAATTCCGCTTAACAGTGTAAATTTAAAAAGATATGTCAAGCTTTTAAATCTTGATTGCAAACCATCGAAAGAATTTTCAAAGATGATTGAAACCACATTTAAGGATAAAAGCGATGAGGTTAAGGCAATTTTGCGAGATGAATTTTGGAAGGAGGAGTGGCGTGAGGAGTTTTTAAAGGCATACCTTGTCTATGTTTCGAATCAAGGTGATGCGTCACTTGAAAAGTTTGAATTGCTTTTAAAAATTTTAAGAGGAAATCCAACTGCATCGAGCATATATGAAATTTATGAGTTGATTTCAGATGTAATTCAATTGACAGAAATTCAGGTAAATGTTTTAAAGACAGGGCGAAGACAGTTTTTCAATGATATGATTGAGCAATCTTATAGGGAGGAAGGGACAGATAAGAGACCACAGAGCGAAGAGGAACTGAGAAAAAGAGAAAGCGAACTTCTGTATTATCTTGAACTTAGAGATGAAATCGGCTATATAATTGAAAATATGAAAGAGTTTTTGACTATTAACACAGCCAGAAGATTTGCGAGAATTTAAAAATTAAGTGCGAAGTGCATATGTTTGTTCCGTCTTATGTTAAGTTATATAAAACAGGTGAGTTAAAAAGGCGAGTTGAAATACTTGAGTCAATGCTTGAGAAGTGCAATATATGTCCACATAATTGTGGTGTTAATAGATTGAGGGATGAGATCGGAAGGTGTTACTCTAGGTATAAACCAATTGTTTCAGCCTATGTTCCGCATTTTGGTGAGGAACCTATACTTGTTGGTGTGAACGGGGCTGGCAATATATTTTTTGGTAACTGCAATTTACGGTGTGTGTATTGTCAAAATTATCAAATAAGTCAGAATTGGAAAGTTGAGATAAAAAATGAGGTTACATTTGAACGGCTTGCTGAGATAATGCTTGAACTTCAGGACAAGGGATGTCACAACATTGGGCTTGTTTCACCAACTCATTTTGTTCCGCAGATTGTTAAAGCACTTTATATCGCCGTTGAAAATGGTTTGAGATTACCACTTGTATATAACACGAACGCATATGATTCGGTTGAGGTTTTAAGGCTGCTTGAAGGTATAATTGATATTTATCTTCCAGATATAAAGTATAGCAGTGATGAGATGGCGTGGAAGTATTCAAAGATACCGAACTATGTTAAGTTTTCAAGGATGGCGATAAAGGAAATGTTTCGTCAGGTTGGAAGCGATCTTGTCGTTGAGGATGGTGTTTTAAAACGGGGTTTGATAATAAGGCATTTAATTTTACCGAATGACATCGCAGGAAGTGAAGAATCGTTGAGATGGATTGCCGAAGAGTTGGGGAAAGATGTAGCGCTGAGCATTATGTCTCAGTATTATCCAACAAATAAAGCTTTTCAATATCCATTGATATCACGGAAGATAATGTTTAGTGAATACATTGCTGTTCTTGAACTTCTTGATAAGTTTGGCTTTGAAAATGGTTGGATTCAAGATTTTGATGAATCTCCAGATTTTTATCGTCCAGATTTTTCGGACAGGGAAGAGCCTTTTAAGGATAGACTTAAGGTTAGAAGTACGACGGGTTAAGATTGGATTGTTGCTTTGAAACTTTGGATTGTGTCTATTTGTTATATTTGTTTAGAATATGTCTAAATCTAAAATTAAATTGGAGAAAAAACGAAGATGAAGATAAATCAGCTTTCATGGATGATCGGCGGACCACAAGGAAGCGGAGTTGATTCGGGGGCGAATATATTTTCAAGAGCCTGTGCCTATGGTGGGCTTCATGTATTTGGGAAAAGGGAATATCATTCAAACATTAAAGGTGAGCATAGCAATTATGTTGTAAGAGTTGATTCAAAACCGATAAGATCTCATCTTGATGAGATAGATTTTCTTGTTACATTTGATCCCGAAACTTTGTTTAGGCATGTGCATAAAGTTGTTCCAGGAGGTGTGATTATTTACGATGTGAATCAAGAGGGCATAACAGTCGATAAAATTCCAACAATAGATAAACAGGCTAACCGAAGGATTAAATCATTTCTTTCTGAGAATGGTGTTGGTTATAGCGTGAAAGATGTGATTGAGTATGCTTCAAGGAATGGCATACTTACTTACGGTATTCCGTATGTTAAGTTGCTTGAGGGTCTTGCTGAAGAACTTGGTGATCCGCGAATAGCGAGGATGGATGTAATGATAAATGTTATGGCTGTGGCAAGTTCATTTGCGCTTCTTCAATATGATTTTGCACCCATTGAGAGGGCAATAAACTATGTATTCAAAGCGAAGGAGAAGGTTGCTAAGTTAAATATCGAAGCTGCGAAATATGTTTATAAATATGTTCTTGAGAATTTCGAAAGAACAAGTTATAAGCTTGAGCCAGTAAGTAAAAGTGAAGATGGTAGAATAATCATTCAGGGTTATCAGGCATCTGCGCTTGGGAAAATTGCGGGCGGATGTAGGTTTCAGTCGTATTATCCTATAACACCGGCTTCCGACGAGAGCGTTTATCTTGAAGATAACGCCGTATTTGAAATTATCGGAGAAAATGGCGAGCTTGAAAAAGGTTCAATCGTTGTCGTTCAAACCGAGGATGAGATTGCAGCTATAGCTATGGCGATCGGAGCTGGACTTGCCGGAGTTAGGGCTTCAACTGCAACTTCTGGACCCGGATTTTCGCTCATGGCAGAGGGTTTAGGATGGGCGGGGATGAACGAGGTTCCCGTTGTTGTTACGCTTTATCAGAGAGGTGGACCTTCAACTGGCTTACCGACAAGGCATAGTCAAGAAGACCTTCTTTTCGCGGTTTATGCAGGGCATGGTGAATTTCCAAGAATTGTATATGCTTCTGGTGATGTTGAGGAAGTATTTTATGATGTAGCAAAAGTTTTTAATTTTGCCGAAAGGTATCAAACCCCGGTTATACATCTAATTGATAAAGGGATGGCTAATTCGATCATGACCGTTAAAAAATTTGATTTGTCCAAGGTAAAAATAGATAGAGGTGAGCTTGTTGAAACGTTTGTAGATGGCGTTTACAAGAGGTTCAAGTTTACTGAGACTGGTGTTTCTCCAAGGGTTAAGCTTGGAACAGAGAATGTAGTTTTTTGGAACACTGGTGACGAGCATGATGAGCTTGGGCATATCACTGAAGATCACGAGGTTAGAACAATGATGGTTGATAAGCGAATGAAAAAACTTGAGCTTGCTTTGCAGGAAATTGATGATGAGGACAAGGCACTTTTTTATGGTGATGATGACGCTGATTATGTTGTGTTGAGTTGGGGTTCAACAAAAGGTGTGATACTTGATGCAATGGATATGCTTAAAAAGGATGGATATAAATTAAAGTTCGTTCAGGTTAAATTGCTTCATCCATTCCCGAGTGATAGGGTAAGTGAGCTTATCGGCGATGCGAGGTTTTTGATTGACATTGAGCACAATAAGACGGCGCAGTTTGGTTCAATTGTTAAGCGAGAGATTTTAAGAGATATAGATTATTACATTTTAAAATACAATGGCAGGCCAATGTCTTTAAGCGAGGTTTACATGGCTTTAAAATTAATTTTTGAAAACAAAGCAAACAAAATACAGGTGCTGAACAATGGCGATTAAAATAGATGAAGTCAAAAAATTAACTCTTGATGATTACAAAACAGATGTTCACAACGATTGGTGCCCCGGTTGCGGTGATTTCGGTATACTTCAGTCGGTTCAAATGGCTTTATTTGAGCTTGGTATACCAAGGCACAAAGCTGTGGTTTTTTCAGGGATAGGCTGTTCAGGGAAAACACCGCATTTTATAAATGTTTATGGGATTCACACATTGCATGGCAGGGCTGTTCCTTTTGCAATTGGTGCGAAACTTGCGAACCCTGATTTAAATGTAATAGTTGTCGGGGGCGATGGAGATGGGCTTGGCATAGGGGTTGGGCATTTTGTAAGTGCTGGGCGAAGAAATGTCGGTTTGACATATATTGTTTATAACAATGCTGTTTATGGCTTGACAAAAGGGCAAGCATCCCCAACTTTAAAGCTTGGTGTTAAAACAAAATCTCTCCCGAAGCCGAATATAAATGACGCAGTAAATCCAATTGCCCTGGCTCTTGTTTCAGGTTATACCTTTATTGCGAGGGCTTATTCTTACGATGTCAAGCATCTTAAAGAAATAATTAAAAAAGCGGTCCTTCACAAAGGGTTAGCCTTTATCGATGTGTTACAGCCTTGTCCGACATACAATGATATAAACACGAAGGATTGGTATTCTGGAAAGGATAGGATTGATCCTAAGACAGGAAAATCTATCCCAAGAATTTACAAACTTGAAGATACAGGTTATGATCCTTATGTTCGCAGCGATGATCCTGATGAATTAAATTCTAAATTCGTTCAAGTTGTTGAAAAATCGCTTGAGTGGGGCGATAAGATTCCGGTAGGTATATTTTACATTAATGAGCATATTTCAAGTTATGAAGAAAGGATAAGCAGTGTTATTTCTGATTATCTTTCAAATCCACCGGCGCGACAAAGAATTGCCTTGAAGAACGGGATGACGAATGTTAAATTAGAGCGCCTGTTGAGGGAATTCTCGATTTAGGCCATGAGAAAAATTTGTTTTTTTGAATTTTAATTGGTATATTTTTAAAACAAAGATAAAGAAAAACAACTTTTGAAAGTTAATTTTGGAGGCTGAGCCGGAAAAAATAGGAGGGTTTACCTCAGTTGTGTTGGCGTGCAAGATTATGGAACTTATAGAAAGTGCACTCGAAAGGGTGCACTTTTTTATTAATAATAAAAAAATTAATTAAAGAGGTTGTGGTATTGAAAAGTAAACTTATCGCACTTTACCGGCTTCAAATAATTGATAGTAAGCTTGATGAAATAGCGGGAAGGCGTGGCGATCTGCCAGCGGAAATTTCTTCGTTGAGCGAAGAAGTCGAAAGGATTGAGGAGGAACTAAGGCGGGCGAAAGATTCACTTAAGAATGTGATTGAAGCAATTGATAGTGTGGATTCTGACATAAGTATGCTTAAGGAGAATATAAAAAAGTGGAAGAAGCAGCTAACTCAGGTTAAGTCAAATCGCGAATATGATGCTCTTCAAAAGCAGATTGGGGAGGCGAACGAGAGGATAGAAGAGCTTACGGAAAGAAGAGGGCAATTTGTTAAGCAACAAGGCGAGCTTGAAGAAACGATAAAGGACTACGAGAAGGAGCTTAAGAAGTTACGCGAGGAGCTTGAACAAAAACAATTGGAACTTGAGGAGATCGACGCTGAGATAAAAGATGAGGAGCAGAAGCTTTTTAAAATTCGCGAGAAATTTGTAAAAGATGTTGATGCGATACTTTTGAGGAGATATCAAAGGGTAAGGGATTCACTTGGGACGTTAGCGGTTGTTCCAGTTAATAATGAGACGTGCGGAGGTTGTGGCGCTAAGATTCCCGCTCAGCGTGTTGTTGAGATATGGCAAAATAATAAGATTTATACTTGTGAATCGTGTGGTAGGATTTTGATCTCGAGCGAGATCTATAACGATGCGATGAATAGTATTAAAGTGAGCATTAAGTAACCTGGTGTGGGTCGGGCAGTTGCTCTTCCGTCGTTGATGACGGAAGGGAGGAAAGTCCAAACTTCTTAGGGCGGTAAGTTCCGAGCAATCGGAAATTCCAGTGGCTAAATCCGCTGGAAATGGAAAGTGCCACAGAAAACATACCGCCCCAACCTTTTAGGTTGGGGTAAGGGTGAAAAGGTGGGGTAAGAGCCCACCGTCCCGATAGTGATATCGGGAGCAGGGCAAACCCCTTATGAAGCAAGACCAAATAGGAGAGGACCTCTGTTCAGTAATGAACGGAGCCGAGATTGCCCGTCTCGGCTTTGCTCCCTAAGGAGCAAAGGACTCTCGGGTGGGTCGCATAAGAGAAATAACTGCCACTTCCCATCTTAAAGGATGGGAGGGACAGAATTTGGCTTATAGACCCACACCAGTTTTTTGAAAATAAAAATAAACTTCGGTGCAAAAGTTGACGAATAGATGGAAAGTAGTAGAGGTAAAAAATTATGCCAAGGTTTATGAACTTGCCAATGGGGCTAAAATTCCAGAGCCAATTGCCAAAGTCTTAGTATCAAGGGGCATTGATTCAGTTGAAAAAATGAATAAGTTTTTTAACCCAAGTTTAGAGGATTTGTATGACCCATTTTTAATGGAGGATATGGATAAAGCAGTTGATAGGATTGGCAAAGCAATTTTGCATAAAGAAAAATTTTTAATCTATGGAGATTATGATGTTGATGGAACCACGGGGGCGTCAATGCTTTATCTTTTTTTAAAAGAACTTGGGGCGAATGTAGAAGTTTATATTCCGGACAGATTCAAAGAGGGTTATGGCATTTCAAGAAGTGGAATTGAAAAAGCATACCAGAAAGGTGCAAATGTAATGATAGCGGTTGATTGTGGGATAACCGCTATAAATGAGGTAAAACTTGCCCAAAGTCTTGGGATTGATGTTATAATATGCGATCATCATGAACCCGGAGAACAGATACCCGAGGCATTTGCAGTGCTTAACCCTTTAAAGGAAACCTGCAACTATCCATTTAAGTATTTATCGGGGTGTGGCGTTGCTTTTAAACTTATTCAAGCACTTCAAAAAAAACTTTCTTTGGATAATATCGATCCATTTCAATATCTTGACTATGTGGCCGTGGCTGCGTCCGCAGATATAGTGCCACTTATTGATGAAAATAGAATTCTTGTGAAGCATGGTCTTGAACTTTTAAATTCGTCAAATCCGAGAGTTTCGTTTCTTGCTTTACTTGAAAAGGCAGGTCTGAGAAATAAAAAAATTAACACATGGCACATTGGTTTCGTCATAGGTCCGAGGATTAACGCTGTTGGACGACTTGGGGATGCAACGAGAGCAGTTGAGTTTTTGATAAGCAATGATTATAGTTCCGCATCTTACTGGGCTGAACAGCTTCACCTTGAGAATGAAAGGAGGCAATCACTTGATAGGAAAGCTTTTGAAGAAGCAATTAAGATTATTGAAGAAGAGAAGATTTACGAAAAGGACAAGGTTTTAGTTTTATATAATGAAAATTGGCATCAAGGAGTTATAGGGATTGTGGCTTCAAAAATAGTTGAGAGGTATCACAGGCCAACGATACTTTTAACTTATGCAGATGGTGTGTTAAAGGGTTCAGCAAGAAGTATCCCAAATTTTGATATTTATAATGCTCTGAAAAAGTGTGAAAATACGCTTATTCAATTCGGCGGGCATAAACACGCTGCCGGTATGATTTTGGACCCGGAAAAACTTATTGATTTTAAAAATGCAATCAATAAATTTGCTGACACTGTCATAGACGATGACATGTTAACCCGCGAGATTTACATCGATGCTGAAGTGGATATAAACGAAATTTCTATTCCAGAATATTGGGCGATAATAAAAAATTTTGAGCCGTATGGTCCGGGAAATTATGAACCAGTTTTTCTTGCTGCCGATATCCCCATCTGGGATGTTAAAATTTTTGGAAATAATCATTTAAAGTTTAAAATTAAGGTGAATAGTTTTACGATTGATGCAGTTGGTTATGGACTTGGAAATCTTTATGATGAGGTGGTCAGTAAAGGTAAAGCAAGTGTTGTGTTTACCTTTGATGAAGGAAGTTGGAATGGGCAAACAGTGATACAGTTTAAAGTTAAAGATTTAAAGTAAAAACTTAGGAGGTGTTGAAATATGTCAGGTCATTCAAAATGGCATCAAATAAGACATAAGAAGGCAGTAGTTGATGCTAAGAAAGGCAAACTTTTCACCAAGCTCATTAAAGAGATAACCGTTGCGGCAAAGCAAGGTGGTGGAAATCCCGATACGAATCCCAGGTTGCGTATAGCTATTCAAAATGCCAAGGCAGCTAACATGCCTTGGGAGAATATTGAAAGGGCGATTAAAAGGGGAACTGGAGAACTTCCGGGAGTTACCTATGAAGAAGTGGTTTATGAAGGTTATGGTCCAGGAGGCGTTGCGCTTTACATTGAATCGACAACGGACAATAAAAATAGAACCGTTGCAGAGATAAGAAACATACTTAGCAGACATAATGGAAGTTTGGGTGAGGCTGGTTCAGTTGCGTGGATATTTGAAAGGAAGGGAGTTATTCAAATTCCTAAGGAATATGATGAGGATACAATTCTTGCAATTATACTTGAGGCGGGAGCAGACGATTTGAAAACCTATGATACCTTCTTTGAGGTTATCACCGCTCCTGAAAATCTTGAACAGGTAAGAGAAGCACTTGAAAAGAATAATATAAAGATCGATGACGCAAAAGTCAGAATGTTGCCTAAAACAACTGTCAAAGTTGAAGGGAAAGACGCGCAAACCCTTTTGAAATTGCTTGAAGCATTAGAAGATCACGATGATGTTCAGAATGTGTATTCTAACTTTGAAATTGACGATGCTGTCCTTGCTGAATATAGTAAGCAAATCGGAGCTTAAAATTTAATTTATCACAGGTAAAGATTAAAATGAGAGTTCTCGGCGTTGACCCTGGAAGTAATATAACTGGCTATGGGATTGTTGAAGTTGAGGAGCATGATGGAAAACCTGATAGAACGAAATTGGTTGCCGTCGATTATGGCATTATAAAAGTTGACGAAGAAGATATTTTTCACATTAAGTTAAAAAAAATTTACGATGAGATAAGCCGGATAATAAACTTATATCATCCAACTGAGCTATCCATTGAGACAGCTTTTTATGGTAAAAATTTTCAATCTGCTTTTAAAATAGGTCATGTGCGTGCTGTTGTGATACTTTCGGCGGTAAATTCTGGTATATCTGTTTTTGAGTATACACCGCGCGAGATTAAAAAAGCGGTTGTTGGTAAAGGAAATGCAACGAAGGAACAAGTTCAATTCATGGTCAGAGCAATTCTTGGTTTAAAAAAATCCCCTGAATTCTACGATGTCTCTGATGCGCTTGCGGTAGCAATATGCCATATCAATAGAACGCTTGTTCCAGAACAAGCAAGATACAGAGATTGGAAAGCTTTTTTGAAGGCACATCCTGAATTTTTATCGGATGATATGAATGTGAAATTAAAACGCAAAAAGAAATGATATTTGCGCTTGAAGGTAAAGTTGTCAGCAAGTCTCCAACAGAAGTTGTGATCGATGTTGGAGGAGTAAGTTATTTAGTTTACATTCCTGTTACAGTTTATGATAAAATTGGCGATGTTGGTTCAAATGTGAAACTTTACACTTATCTTATCGTCAAGGATGAAGAAATGTTTCTATATGGTTTCTCAAGCGTTGAAGAAAGGGAGTTTTTTAAATTGTTAATTTCTGTGTCCGGTATAGGTCCGAAGATGGCGCAGGCGATAATGTCAGGGATGAGCGTTGAGGAGCTGAAAAACTCAATTGTTCAAGGTGATGTATCAACGCTTGTATCGATCCCGGGGGTTGGAAAGAAAACAGCTGAAAGGGTGATAGTGGAGCTTCGGGATAAAATTGCAAAAATTGAATTTGCTGGAAAGCCCCTCGAATTTATATCTTCAGATCAGGTTGAAGTGAGAAATGAAGCGTTGCTTG
>NZ_CZVS01000048.1:0-15681 GCF_001535985.1 Candidatus Kryptonium thompsonii
TTTGAATTTTACCTATCAACCTCACCTAAAACTATATCAACACTTCCAAGCTTTGTCAATTTATCCGTTTTACCGGAGATTTCAAGAGGTTATATGATTGCAGATCTTGTGGCTATACTTGGAAGTGTTGATATAGTTTTAGGTGAGGTTGATAGGTAAAATTCAAAAACAAATTTTGCTTTTGAAATGCCTGAAATTTTGAATGTGTTAATTGCTTCTGTTATCCCACTTCTGTTCATACTGGTTTATGCGGTTGTAATTTTATGGGTTGAGATAAAAGTTGCTTCGCATGTTCAAGATAGACTTGGGTATATGTATACGGGTGGTTTTCATGGTTGGGCACAACCGATAGCGGATCTCTTGAAACTTTTAACTAAGGAACATATAACACCCGAAAGGTCTGATAAAATTCTTTTTACATTAGCCCCAATACTTGTGTTCGCAAGTTCGTATGCTGCGTATGCTGCGCTCCCGTTTACTTCAACTTTTATTGCAGCGAATTTAAATATTGGAATTTTCTACATCGTTGCTATAACTTCGTTTGTTGTGATAGGAATTTTGATGGCGGGTTGGTCATCAAATAATAAGTATTCATTGCTTGGTGCGATGCGATCCGTGGCTCAGATTGTAAGCTATGAGATCCCTACTGTTTTATCAATTTTGACCGTCATTGTTGCTGTTGGGACATTGAATTTGCAGGAGATATGTGAAATCCAGAAGGGAGGATTATTTAGTTGGAACATTTTTAAATATCCACCGTTCATGTTGATAACTTTCTTAATATATTTTACTGCATCACTTGCCGAAGTTAATAGAACGCCATTTGACATCCCCGAAGCTGAATCAGAGCTCGTTGCGGGTTATCATACCGAGTATACAGGAATGAAGTTCGCTATGTTTTACCTTGCTGAGTATGCAAACATGTTTCTTGTTTCAGGGATTGCGGCGATTTTGTTTTTCGGTGGATGGAGTAGCCCGTTTGGCGAGTTTTTGGCAGGTCCAGGATGGGGAGTTTTCTGGTTCGTTTCGAAAGGTTTATTTTTCGTGTTTTTGCAAATAATGTTGAGATGGACATTGCCAAGGTTAAGGGTTGACCAATTGATGTATGTTTCATGGAAAGTGTTAACTCCGATTTCATTTGTAAATTTGATGGTGGTCGGCTTGTGGGCAATTTTAAAATAAAACTTGCTTTAAAATGAGACAATACTTTAAAAATATATTTGTGGCTATTTGGACGATTCTTATTGGTTTGAAGCTTACTTTTAAACATCTCTTTGTAAGAGCTGTGACGATTCAATATCCCGATGTTAAATTAAAACTTCCAGATA
The DNA here is from genome assembly GCF_001535985.1 of Candidatus Kryptonium thompsonii. Taxonomy (NCBI): domain Bacteria; kingdom Pseudomonadati; phylum Candidatus Kryptoniota; genus Candidatus Kryptonium; species Candidatus Kryptonium thompsonii. The sequence goes on from NZ_CZVS01000048.1 coordinate 1,329, forward strand.
GAGCAAGGAATCGTCTTTATGTTAACATAGATGATTGCATTGGATGCAGGCAGTGCGAGATGGCGTGTCCTGTTGATTGCATAACTATTGAAACAGTTAAGGCGTTACCAAATGAGGATCTCGGGGTTACATCAACGGGACATAAGAAGAGGTTGTGGGTCACGAAGTTTGACATCGATATAAGCAAGTGTTGTTATTGTGGCTTGTGTGTTTATCCTTGTCCGACGGAATGTATCTATATGACGGATGTTTATGAATTTTCAGAATACAATAGACATAACTTGATTTATCACTTCAGCAACTTCACTCCTGAGGAGGCTGAGCTGAAAAAGAAAGAAGTTGAGCAGTTTGAGCTTGAGCAAAAGATGAAAAAGGCAAAGCCAGCGGAGCAAGTTACAGTTAACAATCCCGAAAACATTGAGAAAAAATCTTAAAAAAACAAAAGATTGGATAAAATGAGTTTATTTGATGTTGCATTTTATGTTCTTGCGTTTATAACCGTTGGTTCAGCGATAGTTGTTGTGAGTTCAAGGAACATCATCTATTCTGCATTTGCACTTCTTTTTACATTTTTTGGTGTCGCAGGGTTATATGTTTTGCTTAATGCTGATTTTATTGCGGTGACGCAAGTTTTGATTTATGTCGGTGGAATTCTTGTTTTGATAATTTTTGGTGTTATGCTTACAACGAAGGTTTTTGATGTGCCTGTAAAAACTGAAACTTTGCATGTTGGTCCTGCAATCGTGGTAACAGGTGCGATCATGGGGACACTTTTTGGGGTAATTTTGAAAACGAAATGGTTTGATATTTTGAATGTCCAATGGGATGGAACGACGAAAAAAATAGGCGAGAGATTGATGACTGATTTTCTTCTGCCGTTTGAGGTTGCATCTGTTGTTTTGCTTGTTGCTTTGCTTGGCGCTGTTATAATTGCAAGAAGAGAAAGGGTTAAAAGTTAAAAAATAAAAGTGGATCTATAGATGCTGGTAAATCTATCTGGACTTAAAAGTGTTGGGCTTGAGCATTTTTTGATCATTGGGGCAATTCTTTTCTCACTTGGGATTTACGCTGTGGTTACGAGAAAAAATGCTATCATGGTTTTGATGGGGATTGAACTTATTTTAAATTCTGCGAATATAAATTTCATCGCCTTTTCAAAATATAGCACTGCGGATTTAAGCGGTCACCTTGCTGCAATTTTTGTTATAATTCTCGCTGCTGCCGAAGCAGCAATTGCTATCGCTATTGTTTTAAACATCTATAAAAACTTTCTTACCATCAACATCGACGAGATTGACAATTTAAAGCGATGAATTTCAAAGGCATGATTGAACTGCCAAAGTTTGAGTTTAAAAATAAAACAAAATTGAGATAGCATGAATCAAAATACGCTGATTTTGCTTGCTATTCTTGCTCTGCTTTTGCCATTTTTGGGATTTGTTCTTTTGATCTTCTGGGGGAGAAAGCGACTGCCGAGACAAGGTGATGTGATTGAAACTGGGCTTGTCCTTGGTTCGCTTGTTCTTTCGTTTATAATTTTCTTCAATAAAATACTTTACTTCCCAAATCCGATTGAATGGAAATTTGAATGGGTGAATTTTGGATTTGTTGAAAATTGGGGTGAGATGAAGATAACGCTTGGGATTTTAATTGACAACCTTTCAGCCACGATGCTTGTCGTTGTGACTGTTGTAAGTTCTCTCGTTCATATTTTCTCGATCGGTTATATGAAAGATGATGTGCGGTATTCACGCTATTTTGCTTATCTTGGCTTTTTCACATTTTCAATGCTTGGAATTGTTTTGACGAATAACTTTTTCACGATGTATGTTTTTTGGGAACTTGTTGGTGTATCATCATATCTTTTGATAGGTCATTGGTATGAGAAAAAATCAGCTTCCGATGCTGCTAAGAAGGCTTTCATTGTAAATAGAGTTGGAGATTTTGGTTTCTTCGTTGGGATAATGATAATATGGGCAAGTTTGAAGACCTTTAACTTTGGTGAGGTTTTCGCTGGGATTGAGCAGGGAAAACTGTCTGGGGGATTACTCACTGCTGCTGGGATTTTGGTTTTTTGCGGTGCAATTGGTAAGTCGGCTCAATTTCCACTTCATGTGTGGTTGCCAGATGCGATGGAGGGTCCAACCCCAGTCAGCGCTTTAATTCATGCAGCAACGATGGTCGCAGCTGGTGTTTATCTCACTGCGAGAACTTATGCGATGATGAGTGCAGATGCTTTGACATTCATCGCATATATCGGGGCTGTGACGGCATTTATCGCTGCAACAATCGCCATAACTCAAACGGATATAAAAAGGGTTCTGGCTTATTCAACGATTTCACAGCTTGGATATATGACGATGGCGCTCGGAAGTGGAGCTTATGTTGCAGGATTTTTCCACCTTGTGACGCATGCTGCGTTTAAAGCTGGCTTATTCCTTGGTTCTGGTTCTGTGATACATGCTATGCATCATGCTTTACACAAAATTCATGACCATCATACAGACCCGCAGGATATACGGAACATGGGCGGACTGAAGAAAAAAATGCCGATAACTTATTACACGTTTTTAATCTACACACTTGCAATATCAGGCATTCCGCTTACATCTGGATTCTTGAGTAAAGATTCAATTCTCGCTGGTGCTTTTGCATTTGGGAAATTAAGCGGTCATACGGCGATACCTTTAATTGGATTTTTCGTGGCTGGTTTAACTGCTTTTTACATGTTTAGGCTTTTGATATTGACATTTCATGGCGAGCCAAAGAGAAAGGATATTTTTGAGCATATACATGAGTCGCCGAAAGTTATGGTTGTTCCACTTATTATACTTGCTGTTTTGTCGCTTTGGTTTATCTTTGGACCAAATCCGTTTGATGCGAGCGCAACTTGGGTTGAAAAATATATTCATAAACCTGAAAGCGTTGTTCCACATGAACAGCAATTTGAGTTTAATCTGCCCAAGGAGGGTGTTTTAGTTACTGAATATGAGCATGCGCTTCATGAGGCACATATCCCTGCGATGTTGCTATCGCTTGGGATGGCAGGGCTTGGTATTTTATTTGCGTTTTTAACTTATCAATGGGGTAAGATAAGCGCTGAAAAAGTTGCGAATGCTTTAAAGCCAGTTTATACATTCTTGAAGAACAAGTGGTATTTTGATGAACTTTATCAGAATACTTTTGTTTTAGCGACGCTTGGGATTTCCAAATTTGCTCGATGGTTTGATATCAAGGTCATCGATGGTATCGTTGATGGTTCAGCTCATTTGACAAAGTTATGGTCTTTTTCAGTTGGCAAATTCGATTGGAATATAATTGACGGGCTTGTTAATTTGCTTGCTTATATAACTGGTTTCTTTGGTTATATCACAAGGCTATTGCAGAATGGAAAGGTTCAGACATACATAATTTATGTCGTTTTTGCAGTGATAGTTTTGTTTTACATTTTCCTTGGATGATAAATTAACAAGTTTAAAAACAAAAAATAAAGTAAGGAAGCATAAATGCAAATACTTGGCATCGGAATTTTGACTTGGATTGTTTTCCTGCCGATTGTAGCTATGATATTTGTTTTGCTTGTCCCAAAGGGCCGAGAAACTTGGATAAAATGGATTTCAGTTGTAGCGACTGGACTTCAAGTCATACTTGCTGCAGTTTTGCTTTTGAATTATCGATATGATCTTGCTGGTGTTAATACACTTGAGGGATTTCAATTTGTTGAGAAATATCGTTGGATTGATGTTTCTGGGGTTGCATGGTTTGGTAGGATCGTAATTGATTACTTCCTTGGTGTTGATGGTTTGAGCATGCCGATGGTAGTTTTGACTGCTTTAATTTCTTTTATCGGTGCCATAGCATCTTGGGAATTGCCCAAGACCAAGGGATATTATGCACTCTATCTTTTGCTCGATACAGGAATGATGGGAGTATTTGTTGCACTTGATTTCTTCTTGTTTTATATCTTTTGGGAAGTTATGCTTTTGCCGATGTATTTTCTGATTGGAATTTGGGGCGGACCGAGAAGGGAATATGCGGCGATAAAATTCTTTATTTACACTTTGCTGGGTAGTGTTTTGATGCTCCTTGTTATGATTGGTTTGTATTTCAGCACAAGTATAATTGACCCTGTGACAGGTGAGAAGGTTCATACATTTAATATGCTTGCAATGATGGATCCAAAGAACTATGAGCCTGGTTCAATCTTTTCAGGTTTACATACAACATGGAGATATATTGCTTATATTGCATTGTTCATTGGGTTTGCAATAAAAGTTCCAATAGTTCCTTTCCATACATGGCTTCCTGATGCGCACGTAGAAGCACCTACCCCAATAAGTGTCATACTTGCTGGAGTATTATTAAAGATGGGAACTTATGGAATGTTGAGGATAAGTTTTCCAATCTTTCCAGATGGAATGATAAAGTATGCGCTTCCGATGGCTATTCTTGGATTTATCAATATAGTTTATGGTGCGCTTGCGGCGATGGCGCAGGAAGATTTCAAAAAACTTATCGCATATTCAAGTATAAGCCATATGGGTTATGTTGTTCTTGGTATGGCAGCTTTAAACACGCAAGGCGTTACGGGCGCAATTATGCAGATGTTTAACCATGGGACGATAACAGCGATGTTGTTCCTTATAGTTGGGGTTCTTTATGATAGGGCGCATACACGTGGGTTATATGAATTTGGTGGGCTTGCAAATCAAATGCCCAAATATTTTGGAATTGTCATAATTGCTTTCTTTGCTGCGCTTGGACTCCCTGGATTAAGTGGGTTTATAAGTGAGGCGTTTGTATTCCTTGGTGCTTTTCAAACTTATAAATGGATTGCGATCTTTTCTGCAACAGGTGTGATAATAACTGCGGGATATATTCTTTGGACGACTCAACGACTTTTCTTTGGCCAGCTACCTGAGAGATGGAAAAACCTGCCTGATATCAATGCTCGTGAACTTGTGACGCTTGTACCACTTGCAATTATTGTTATCTTCCTTGGTGTCTATCCGAGTCCTTTGATCAATTTGATGAATACATCGGTTAATCATCTTGTTAAATTTGTTTCTGAGATGGGTCAAGCAGGGATGCAATTGGGAATTTTACCTTGAAAAATAAAAAATCTGGTGAGATAAAAAAATGGAAGAAAGGTTTATTATAGAATTAACGCAATCATTGAAAAATTTCTTACCTGAAGTTTCACTTACTGTGACATTGTCACTTGTCATCTTGCTTGATTTGATATTTGGAAGAAGATTTAAAAACATTGGTGCTTTTGTCTCGCTTGCTGGGCTAGTTGTGACTTTGTTCTTTACAATTAAGCAATATGGTGGAAGTTATCAGATCTTCAGGGGAATGTTTGTCGTTGATCCTTATTCAACATTTTTCAAATTTGTGTTTTTGCTCTCTGCTTTTGTCATTGTGATATTTTCTTTACAATCGTATGAACTTAGGGAGACATCTGCAAGGAGGAGGATAGGGGAGTATTACTTTTTTATCTTAAGTTTGACGCTTGGTGCATTTTTGATGGCTGGCTCTGTCAATTTGATAATGATGTATCTTTCGCTTGAACTTGTAAGCATAAGCTCTTACATACTTGCTGGCTATATCAAGGAATCCGAGCGTTCGAGTGAGGCTTCAATGAAGTATGTAATTTATGGAGCTTTATCATCTGGTTTGATGATCTATGGAATCTCGCTTGTTTACGGGTTAACAGGTGAATTAAATATATATGCGATAAATGCTTCGTTTTTATCAAGCGGTTATAGTCCAATTGTTTTGATGATCTCTTTGGTATTGATACTTGCTGGTTTTGGATATAAAATTTCGGCTGTGCCATTTCACTATTGGACTCCAGATGTGTACGAGGGTGCGCCGATAACTGTAACGGCCTTCTTGTCTGTTAGCTCCAAAGCGGCTGGATTTGCAATGTTGGTCAGGTTTTTAAAGGCTAGCTTTATTGATAGAACAATAACGCTTGGGATTGAAGGCGCATGGGCAGTAATTCAAGGTTTACCATTGACTGAGATAGTTGCTGTTTTATCCGCTTTAACGATGACGGTTGGAAATATAATTGCGATATGGCAAAATAACTTAAAGAGGATGCTTGCTTATTCAAGTATCGCACATGCTGGATACATATTGATGGGTGTCGTTGTAATGCAAAATCTTGGTATCTCTGCGATGTTAATTTATTTTCTTGCTTATCTTTTTATGAATTTGGGCGCCTTTTACTGCGTTATGCTTGTCGCTGAAAAAACTGGAAGTGAGGACATCGAGGTTTACAAGGGGCTTGGGTATCGTGCACCATTTCTTAGCATTGTGTTCACAATTTTTCTTGTCTCGTTGACGGGGATACCGCCAACATTTGGATTTATTGGAAAGCTTTATCTTTTCTCAGCGCTGATTAATGCAAAGGTCATATGGCTTGCTGTGGTTGGAGTTTTGAATAGTGTTGTCTCGCTTTACTACTATATTCGGGTTGTAAGAAATATGTTTCTTGGGGATCCAGAGTCCGGAAAAGAGCCTATTAATTTTTCACCAGCTCACATCGTTGTTATGCTAATACTTGTGATACCGACTTTGCTATTTGGTGTTTATTTCACCCCGATTGTTAATTTTGCTCAAATTTCGGTTGCTATGTTTGGTTTGAGGTGAAAAGTTTAACGAAATTTTAACATTTCCTTATTTGAAATTTAAATTTGGTTGCTTAAATTTCCATTGAACACAGCAATTAAAACAAAACAGGTGCTTCCCATGAGGCATTTGATGTTATTAGCTTTATTTATCTTAATCCCTTCCATTCTCTGGGGGCAGGGCATCACAACCGCAAGCATAAGTGGTGTTGTAACAACTCAAACAGGTGAGCCTCTCCCTGGGGCTAATGTCATCGCTGTCCATGAACCAAGTGGAACGGTTTATGGAACAATTTCAAGAATTGATGGGCACTATAATCTTGTTGGATTAAGAGTCGGGGGACCCTACACAATCACTGTTTCGTATGTTGGTTATGCTCAGCAGAGGAGAGAAAATGTAATGCTTGCCTTGGGTCAGAATCTTGAACTTAATTTCCGCCTTACTGAACAGCCAGTTCAACTTGGAGAAGTTGAGGTTGTGGGTGAGAGGGCTGGTGTTATAAATGCTGCAAGGACTGGACCCGCAACAAACGTTTTGAGACAGCAAATTGATGTGCTTCCGACGATTTCAAGAAGTTTCCAGGATTATTACAAAATTTCACCATATTTTGTTGGGAACAGCGCAGCCGGTAGGAACAACCGTTACAACAACATTCAAATTGATGGTGCGAACTACAATGATTTATTCGGCTTGGGCGCCACAGGAACACCAGCAGGACAGTCAAATGTCACGCCGATAAGCCTTGAAGCAATTGAAGAGTTTCAAATTGTAATCGCTCCTTATGATGTTCGTCAGAGCGGATTTACAGGCGGTGGCGTAAATGTCATCACAAGAAGTGGAACTAACAGATTTTCAGGGGCGCTTTTCTATTATGGGAGAAATCAAAAATTCATTGGAAAGAGCCCTGATTCGTTGAGAAGACCTTATCCTAACTTTACAGATTATCAAACTGGTTTTAGAGTTGGTGGACCTATCTTAAGAAATCGTTTATTCTTCTTCATCAACGGTGAGATTACCCGTTATAATTCTCCTTTGAACCGAGTTTTCGGAGCGCCAACTGTTGGAACGAACATCTTTACTGTTTCCCCAGATAGTGTTAGATTGTTCCGCGAGCGTTTGAAAAATGCTTATGGTTATGAAACAGGTTCATTTGATGCTCTTAAGTTTCAAAGACAAAGTAACAAACTCTTCGTTAAGTTAGATTTTAACATCAGCCAAAATCATCGTCTATCGTTGAGACACAGCTATCTTGATGCTTTTGACGATAATGCACCAGCGACATCTGGAATTCCTGCACCATCAGTTGCTACGATATATGCAGAGAACACAAGGTATAAAACTCAAAATACGACTAACTCCACAGTCCTTCAATTGAGAAGTTTATTTGGGAATAACATTGCAAACGAATTGATCCTTGGTTATACCATCATTCATGATGCACCTTTATACTATGGGCAACCGTTCCCATATGTAAGTGTAAGGACCTACGATGCACAGGGTAGAACATATAATCTTGCTGCTGGTTCAGAGAAATTCAGAATGGCTAATGATTTGAAGCAAAGGGTCATCGAAATTACGAATAACTTAACATTCTTTGTTGGCAGTCATGCTATCACGGTTGGAACTCATAACGAGATATTCTCATTTAGCAACCTCTTCATTCGCGATTTCTTTGGTGCATACCATTGGAACTCGCTTGCTGATTTTCTTGCTGGAAGAAAAGCTGCTCAATATGAGCTGAGCTATTCAAATATACCAGGCAACCCAGCTCCAAGAGCTGAATGGAAAGCAATTCAATATGGAATTTATGTTCAAGATGAGTGGACAGTTAAACCAGGCTTGAGATTAACTTATGGACTTAGGCTTGATGTTCCGACATTCCCGGATAAGCCATCATATAATCCTAAGGTTGATTCAACATTCAAACCGCTTGGTTACGATATCTCAACTGATAAGGTTCCGAAGGCACAATTTATGTGGGGTCCAAGGTTGGGTATAAATTGGGATGTGCTTGGTGATAAGACATTGCAAGTTCGTGGTGGCGTTGGATTGTTTACTGGTCGTGTTCCATATGTTTGGATTTCTAATCAATATTCAAACACTGGAATGGAATTTGGAAGATTATTCTTGACTGGTGCTTCAGTTCCAGATTTTGTTCCTGACCCATATAATCCGCCGAGAGGAGGAACACCTATACAAACGACAGAGATAAATGTTACAGCGCCAACATATAAGCTCCCTCAACTTTGGAGGGCAAGTTTTGGCGTTGATAAAACTCTTGCATTTGGCTTTATTGGAACAATTGAGGCTCAATATTCAAAAGTCGTAAACGACATCCTTTATCAAGATATTAACCTTATACCACAGGGTTATCTTGCCGATGGAAGGCCAATTTATGGAACATGGAATTATGCAACGAGAAGATGGACTGTGCAAAAATATAATTCGACTTTCACAAATGTTATCCTGTTGACGAATACAAATCAAGGATATACTTACAATATCACATTCCAACTTGAAAGGCCTGTTGCGCCAGATGGAATTTATGCTAAATTTGCTTACACTTATGGCGTATCGAAAGATATGAACAGTGGAACATCATCTCAGGCATTTTCGCAGTGGAGATTTAATCATGCTATTGATCCTAACAATCCAACGCTTTCATACTCTTCCTTTGATTACAGGCATAGAATCCTTGGCATAATTACCTACAGATATGAAATTTTCAGAGGTATATCCGCAACACTTGGATTGTTCTATAATGGTCTTTCAGGTCAACCATATTCGTGGGTCTATAACGGTGATGTTAATGGAGATGGACAAACGGAAAATGACCTTGTTTATATACCGAAGGATAGAAATGACGTAATTCTTGTTGATGCGGGTGGCAATAACTTGCCTTATAATAACCCAGCTTACGATCAACTGAATGCATTTATAGAAAGTGATCCTTATTTGAGCAGGAATCGTGGTAAATTTGCTGAAAGGATGGGCGCTCGTGGTCCATGGTCACATCAGGTTGACGCAAGGCTTACGCTTGAGATACCGTCACTTAGAGGGCAAAAGCTTGAGATAACATTTGATGTTTTGAATTTGCTTAATCTTTTGAATAAGGATTGGGGAATTGTAAAGGGAGTTACTTTCCAAAGAGCCTTCTTGCTCAGGTTCCACAGCCTTGACCCAACAACAGGTAAGCCAAGATTCCAGTGGACTGGAACTCCAATTCGCGAGCTTCCACTTGACCTTGCATCGAGATGGCAAGCGCAGATTGGAATTAGGTATACATTTTAAAAATTTCACTAGCTGATTCAAAGGGGAGCAAGGATTTGCTTCTTTGCTCCCCTTTTTTATTTTTAATTATTGATTTCTGCCATCGCAATAAGTTAAATCAAAAACAAATTACTAAGAAAATGATGATCATAGCACTTTTGACTGATTTTGGAAATAGAGACTGGTTTGTTGGAACAATGAAGGGCGTTATTCTACGAATAAATCCAAATGTTGAGATTGTTGACATCAGCCACGATATCTCACCTCAAAATGTTCACGAGGCAGGATTTGTTCTATGGAATGCCTACAAATACTTTCCACCGAAGACAATTTTTGTCTGTGTTGTTGATCCTGGGGTTGGAAGTGAGAGAAAAATTATCGCTGTTGAAACGAGGGAATATATTTTTATCGCCCCAGATAATGGGCTCCTTGATTTTGTTTTGAGTGAGGTTGGAGTTTTAAAAGCAGTTTATGTTGAAAATAAAAATTATTTTCTTGAGAAAGTTAGTTCAACTTTTCATGGCAGGGATATCTTTGCACCAGTTTCTGCATATATCTCACGCGGGGTTGATATAAGTGAACTTGGAAGTGAATTTAACATTAAAAAGCCAGAGAAAATGTTCATTGAAATTCAGGGTGAGGGTAGTTATAAGGGCAAGGTTATTTATATTGACAGATTTGGAAATTTGATAACGAATTTGAGGGCATCGGGTGAGATCAATGGTGAGGTTAAGTTTAAGGGGACTACAATAAGTAAAATTTCAAGAACATATTCTGATGTCGGGATTTCGGAAGTTGTTGCTTTAGTTGACAGCAGTGGATTAATTGAGATTGGGATAAGAAATGGGAATGCTAGAGAGTTTTTTAAAGCAAGTTATGGGGATGAAGTTTTGGTTCGGGTTAAAAAAATAAACATTCGGTGATCTGTTTGGAAAATTGGAAAGAGGGGTTTAATTTTACTTAAAAATTAGCAAAGTGAGATTTTTATGACGACGCGATGCTGTAATTTCTACGTCTTAATTTTTATAGCTTTAATTCTGGTTGGTTGTGCCTCAAGCAAAAAAACGGTTTCAACTTCGACGGAGCCAAGCTCATCTGAAGTTCAAAAGTTAACATATAAACAAGATTTTAATCAGGACAAGGCTATTGAGCATTTCATCGCGGGGCAAGTTTACGAACTCAAAGGTGACTACGCAAGCGCAATACTTGAATATCAAGATGCTCTTCGGTATGATAAAAGCCCTGGGATTTATAATGCCATTGCAAAATCATACCATAAAATTGGGAAACATTCACTGGCTGTTCAAATGGCTCAAGAAGCCGTTAGACTTGATCCATCAAATATAGCTTATCGCGAAACTTTGGTTGACATTTACATAGGGACATTTGAGACGCAAAAAGCTATAGATGAGTTGGAGGCTATACTTCGGCTTGATTCTTTAAACTATGGGGCGTTGTTCAGTCTGGCTCAACTTTATGAAAGCAGTAAACCTTTGCGTTCCCTTGAACTTTATAGAAAGATCGTTGAAAACTATGGTCCCGAATGGAACGCCTTGCAAAGGATCGCTGAACTTTCTTTTCAACTTGGTAGGTTTGCTGAGTCCGCCCATGCACTTGAAATGATGATAGAAATTGATCCGTCAAATTATGAGCTTAGAAAGTTAACCGCTGAAACATACATAAATGCAGGTGAGTTTCAAAAGGCAAAATCAATCCTTTCTGAGCTTATTGAAATAAAACCTTCAGATGCACAAGCGAGAGTAACCCACATGGGGGTTTTGCTTCAATTGGGAGAAAAAAGTAACGCCATTAAAGTTTTTGATGAAATTTTATCAGATGACTCTATTGGGGTTGACATAAAACTGCAAGCTGTGGAGACATTGCTTAGAAGGTCAAGTAATGATACAAGTTTAATACCAAAGGTGAAAAAATCCTTAAATGATTTGTCGGCAAGGTATCCCAATGAATGGAAAGTGCATTGGTTGCTGGGTGTTATTGCATCTGAAGATAAGAATAATGAAGGGGCATTTAAGGAGTTTGCGAATGTTGTAAAAATTAATCCTAAAATCGTTGAAGCGTGGCGTGGGATTGGGGTTGCTCTTTATGAAATCGGGAATTTTGAGGAGCTTATCAAATGGATGAAAGATGGACTTAAAAATTTCCCAGACGACTTCTTTTTAAACTTTTTGCTTGGTCTGGGTTATCATAGATTTGATCAAAACAAGGAAGCAGTTCAGCCACTTGAAAAAGCTCTTTCGATTGAACCACAAAATATTGATGTAATAAGTACACTCGCTCTTGTTTACGATGCCATCGGTGAGGCAGCAAAATCTGACTCACTCCATGAACTTGGTTTAAAAATCAGTCCCAATAATCATCTTCTTTTGAACAATTACAGCTACACGCTTGCCGAGCGTGGGGAAAGGTTAGAACTTGCACTTGAAATGGCAAAAAAAGCAATTGAACAGGAACCTGATAATCCATCTTATCTTGATACTATTGGTTGGGTTTATTTTAAACTTGGGAATTATGAAAAAGCAAGGGAATATATTTCAAAAGCAGTCGAAAAAGGTGGAAGCCCTGTGGTTGTTGAGCATTTGGGGGATGTTTATTTTAAGCTTGGAGATAAAGAAAAAGCTTTGGAATTCTGGAAGAAAGCCTTTGAGAAAAATCCATCGAACGAGAAACTAAAGGAAAAGATAAAGCGTGGTCAAATATAAAGTTCTAAGCCTTATCACAATTGCTATCCTATTAATCTCATGCGCTCCATCAAAGAAGGTGTTAACAGATTTAAACTTTGAAACAGCCCTTGGTAAACTCAACTTCCGTGATAGATATGTTAAGTTAATAACTGCAAAGGGGAGCATAACAATTGACTCGCCTGAGTTTTCAAGCTCGGCAAGTTTAAGGGTAAATCTAAAAAGACCAGACACATTGATGTTGAAGTTTGAGACAGTATTTGGAATAAATTTGGGTGAAGTTAAAATTTATGGAGATAGTTTTGAACTTGTCGATAGGTTTAATGATCGCACTTTGTCGGGTAGAGTAAGTGAATATTTGCGAAGATATTTTGAGTTTAATCTTAAATTTGATGAAATTGTTGACATTTTGATTGCATCGCCAAGGGTTAGCAACGCTGAAATGTATAATCTTGCTGATTACGGCTTTTCAATTTATGAGAGAAGGGGCGATGAGGAAATTACTTTAAATTTTAATTCAGACCTTGAACTTGAAAGTTGTACTCTTTCCAAGGGGGGAGATAAATTTTTTGAAGTGAGATATTCAAGGTATGTCAAAGTCGGTGAAATAACGCTACCGAAGGTTATAAGAATTTACGACAGACATGGAAGGGGGATCTATCTTAATTTCTCGGAAATAAAGGTCAATAGCTGGGATGGTTAAGGATGAGGCAAAGTTAAGAAATAAACTTCGCAAGATATCCGATGCGCTTAGTAAACTTTTTGAGATCAAGAGGAGGGAAAAATCAGACCCACTTGATATTTTAATTGCAACGATTTTGTCGCAAAACACAAACGATTTAAACAGTCACAAGGCATTTAAAAATTTAAAGGACAAGTTCCCAGATTTTGAATCTTTGGCTAAGCGGATCTAAGGGAAATTGAGAGAGCGATAAAAGTTGGGGGGCTTGCGCGTCAGAAGGCGAAGAGGATAAAAAATTTATTAATCGAGCTGAAGAAAAAGCATGGGGGTTTTGATTTATCTTTCCTTAAAGATTTGTCGGTCGAGGATGGGATAAAGTTTTTAACTTCTTTTAAAGGCGTTGGGTTAAAAACCGCCGGATGCGTGCTTTTGTTTGGCTTTGATAAAGAGGTTTTTCCTGTGGATACTCACATTCATAGAATTTTAAATAGAGTTGGCATAGTTAAAACAAAAACGCCGGAGGAAACCTTTTTCGCTGTTGGTAAACTTATACCTGATAAACTTTCTTATCATCTTCACACTGGTTTGATAAAGTTTGGAAGAGCAATTTGCAAGGCAAGAGATCCGCTATGTGGTGTTTGCCCAATTTATAAAATTTGCGAGTTTGAGATGAAAAGTTTTTATAAAAAGAAGACAAAGGATGTTGAGGTTAACAAGAATTCCGCTTTGGAGTTTATTTTGCTTGACGAGGTTTAATTTTGTTTAAAACACTTGCCTTTTGAAATTAAGTGTTTTAAATTTTTAACAGCGATATTTAAAAACAAATGCAAAAGTTCAATGATCGGAAGAAGAGAATTTTTGAGAAATTCTTTACTTGCTGGGGTTGGGGCAATAATTGCTAAAAAATTCAAACCACTCTGGCCTTCAGAAGTTGCATTTGCAAAGTCGTCTAAGCAAGTGAGTCGTCCAGTTTTGATCTCAACATGGAGACAGGGGATAGCGGCGAACGAAATGGGATTTAAGGTTTTGTCAGAAGGTGGAACAGCGCTTGATGCAGTTGAATTGG
>NZ_CZVS01000049.1:0-15421 GCF_001535985.1 Candidatus Kryptonium thompsonii
CCTGTGAGGGATTGAAACTCTCTTGACAAATTGCGTTGAAGTTATTATATTTAGTTTGAATCGAACCTGTGAGGGATTGAAACCTACAAATATAACAAATTTTATCTTGCTTGTCAAGAGTTTGAATCGAACCTGTGAGGGATTGAAACAAAATTAAATCTCTGCTTACCAAAAATAAACCAAATGTTTGAATCGAACCTGTGAGGGATTGAAACTTTGGTTAATCGGAAAGAGCAAGAAAGGAGAATTTGTTTGAATCGAACCTGTGAGGGATTGAAACTTCAGCAATCTCTTTCATCTCATCCGTCACTCTTTTAGTTTGAATCGAACCTGTGAGGGATTGAAACCTGAATTTCAATCATCTGATCGGTTAATTGCCTTAGTTTGAATCGAACCTGTGAGGGATTGAAACGGAGGCAAGCGATTATACTTTTAAAGCTGATGTAATGTTTGAATCGAACCTGTGAGGGATTGAAACTTTAAATCTTCCTGAAACTTTAGCGCCTGAACCTTGGTTTGAATCGAACCTGTGAGGGATTGAAACTATAAATTAACCCCAATTTTCTCAAGTTCAAGCTTTGTTTGAATCGAACCTGTGAGGGATTGAAACTTATGCATAACACGTTCTCCACAATCACAGTGACCCGTTTGAATCGAACCTGTGAGGGATTGAAACGAACCTTTTAAAAACAATAAGTCACCGAGACGATTATGTTTGAATCGAACCTGTGAGGGATTGAAACAATTCTTTTGGAACAAAATAAAAAAGTGTATTGTGCAGTTTGAATCGAACCTGTGAGGGATTGAAACACGCAATTTGTCAAGAGGCAAAAATAAAAGTGTGATTGTTTGAATCGAACCTGTGAGGGATTGAAACTCCTGAAACTTTAGCGCCTGAACCTTCGCCTCATCTGTTTGAATCGAACCTGTGAGGGATTGAAACAAGATTTGCTTGATGATTTAACTTATCAACTATTGGAGTTTGAATCGAACCTGTGAGGGATTGAAACGAGATAGCGCCCCTGTGAATCTTTGAGTTTTCTTAACGTTTGAATCGAACCTGTGAGGGATTGAAACGAAAGTTGAGCGACAAGTTTTATAATTCTGGATATAAGTTTGAATCGAACCTGTGAGGGATTGAAACTAATATATCGTTCCACTTGCAATCCTTACGCCCGGTTTGAATCGAACCTGTGAGGGATTGAAACTGAACTCTTCTTTCCCCATTTCATCAGCCCGTAGCTTCGTTTGAATCGAACCTGTGAGGGATTGAAACATAAGAGCATACCATATATTCTTATCGCTCAAATTCAGTTTGAATCGAACCTGTGAGGGATTGAAACTATTTAACATACGCTAATGCAAATGACAACATCCGAGTTTGAATCGAACCTGTGAGGGATTGAAACTATGTATATCCGCAATTCCAACACCCATGCAATTCCCTGTTTGAATCGAACCTGTGAGGGATTGAAACATTTTTAGTTTTCAAAATACTTTTTATCCTTTAAAGTTTGAATCGAACCTGTGAGGGATTGAAACAATGAGACATTAATTTATAAAAGAACTCGTAGCGCGTGTTTGAATCGAACCTGTGAGGGATTGAAACTTTTAATTCCCTTCTGCGACCATAAATACCCCTTTGTTTGAATCGAACCTGTGAGGGATTGAAACCATACAATTTTAAAATCAAGAAAATTAAAAATCAAGTGTTTGAATCGAACCTGTGAGGGATTGAAACATCACTTTTGAATTTGTAAATTTTACACACAATTATGTTTGAATCGAACCTGTGAGGGATTGAAACCCATTAAAGATATAATAATGTGCGTTGGGGCTTCCATGTTTGAATCGAACCTGTGAGGGATTGAAACGAAGAAGATTTAGAAAAGGTTGTGACCGTTAGGACGTTTGAATCGAACCTGTGAGGGATTGAAACCAAGGTCCATTTTAACCCCCATTACTTTTTTTGTTTTGTTTGAATCGAACCTGTGAGGGATTGAAACTTAATATTAATAATTTCAACCAAAACATGCGCGTAATTGTTTGAATCGAACCTGTGAGGGATTGAAACTCGTTAAAAGGGAGTTTATATCCGTCAACACGCCACGTTTGAATCGAACCTGTGAGGGATTGAAACTCCCTATTCGAATAACTCGTCCGGGGCGCGCAAAAGTTTGAATCGAACCTGTGAGGGATTGAAACAAAAACAGGAGTGTGATTTATATCACACTGTTTTTAAGTTTGAATCGAACCTGTGAGGGATTGAAACTTCTTTTAATTGCCTCGGTAATGCTTATTGTTTTAATGTTTGAATCGAACCTGTGAGGGATTGAAACATTTTAAGTTCGCACACTCACGATTCAATTTATTATCGTTTGAATCGAACCTGTGAGGGATTGAAACTTATGCATAACACGTTCTCCACAATCACAGTGACCCAGTTTGAATCGAACCTGTGAGGGATTGAAACTTAAAAGGTGGTTTATATCCGTCAATATACCACCTGTGTTTGAATCGAACCTGTGAGGGATTGAAACATTCTCTCCCCAAACAAATTGTGGGGGTTTACAACGTTTGAATCGAACCTGTGAGGGATTGAAACATAAATTTTATCAATTCCAACCCATTTATCCCGTTCAGTTTGAATCGAACCTGTGAGGGATTGAAACAGAGATGAATTAAATTTTATGGTTATTTCCGTTATTTGTTTGAATCGAACCTGTGAGGGATTGAAACGCAATTAATGATAGATATGTTTCATTTAGCTGGACTTGGTTTGAATCGAACCTGTGAGGGATTGAAACACAACTATATAACTTGAACAAACAAGTTTATTATTTGTTTGAATCGAACCTGTGAGGGATTGAAACATAAGAGCATACCATATATTCTTATCGCTCAAATTCAGTTTGAATCGAACCTGTGAGGGATTGAAACTATTTAACATACGCTAATGCAAATGACAACATCCGAGTTTGAATCGAACCTGTGAGGGATTGAAACTATGTATATCCGCAATTCCAACACCCATGCAATTCCCTGTTTGAATCGAACCTGTGAGGGATTGAAACATTTTTAGTTTTCAAAATACTTTTTATCCTTTAAAGTTTGAATCGAACCTGTGAGGGATTGAAACTTCGATATTGTCAACTCTATCAGACAAATTTTTTATCAGTTTGAATCGAACCTGTGAGGGATTGAAACGCACCAATACCCATCCTTTCTCTTTCGGCGGCTTCACGTTTGAATCGAACCTGTGAGGGATTGAAACTTTTGTAATTCCGTATAACTCATATCCTTTCTCTATTGTTTGAATCGAACCTGTGAGGGATTGAAACATGTTTGAATTTATGCAATTTTATTTATGATTTGGAAAGTTTGAATCGAACCTGTGAGGGATTGAAACTTGAAAGGGGTTCTATAATTGCGATTAAATTGTAAAAGTTTGAATCGAACCTGTGAGGGATTGAAACATGAGAACAAGCACTGGAAATTCCTTAACATAAATCTGTTTGAATCGAACCTGTGAGGGATTGAAACTCATTTTTTCCTCCATTGTTTTGTTTTTGAATTTAAGTTTGAATCGAACCTGTGAGGGATTGAAACAAGAGAGACAAAGAAGGGGACTGACGGGATCCCAGAGTTTGAATCGAACCTGTGAGGGATTGAAACAGCATAAACGAGCGCCTTGATCCACTCCTCGCCCCTGAGTTTGAATCGAACCTGTGAGGGATTGAAACAATATGAACAGCCAAAACAACATGCGGAGGTGAAGGGTTTGAATCGAACCTGTGAGGGATTGAAACATAAGAGCATACCATATATTCTTATCGCTCAAATTCAGTTTGAATCGAACCTGTGAGGGATTGAAACGGTGAAATACCGCCTGAAGCTTCACGACAACAGGCTCGGTTTGAATCGAACCTGTGAGGGATTGAAACTAAAATTCTCTTCGCTTCATTTTCGCTTATTTCTACGTTTGAATCGAACCTGTGAGGGATTGAAACATTTTTCCCCGGTTGCTATGAACCGGGTTGATTTTTTAGTTTGAATTGAACCTGTGAGGGATTGAAACTTGTTTTAACCACCGTTTTATTTTAAACAAATCCTTATGTTTGAATCGAACCTGTGAGGGATTGAAACTGGGACAACAGGATCGGCGTCAAGCTGACGAATTCGTTTGAATCGAACCTGTGAGGGATTGAAACGTTGGTTTGCGATTCTGACGGAAGCGAAATCGATAGTGTTTGAATCGAACCTGTGAGGGATTGAAACACTACAGCCTTGTGCCGGGAGACATTGTCGAAATCGAGTTTGAATCGAACCTGTGAGGGATTGAAACTAGATTTTCTTATATTTTACTGCTCCACCAATTAGTTTGAATCGAACCTGTGAGGGATTGAAACTAAATTCGCAATTATATGCAACACCATTGGAAATAAATGTTTGAATCGAACCTGTGAGGGATTGAAACCAAATAAATAATCATTCTTCTTCACAACATTGTTAAAGTTTGAATCGAACCTGTGAGGGATTGAAACACCCTCAAGAGCCAGTTCTTTTGTCATTTTAACCAGTTTGAATCGAACCTGTGAGGGATTGAAACTATATCTTGCCAAAGCGGTATCTATATTACTTTCATGTTTGAATCGAACCTGTGAGGGATTGAAACAATATTCTACACTGCCACATTTTTCACACCTAACTTCGTTTGAATCGAACCTGTGAGGGATTGAAACTTCGTAGCTAACTCTTATCTTGATTCTGTTATTCAGTTTGAATCGAACCTGTGAGGGATTGAAACACACATTATTCCGCCGACGCCGAACGCAAATGTTTGGGTTTGAATCGAACCTGTGAGGGATTGAAACCCCTTGATAGGGAAAAATTGGACTGCGTCATTTAATCGTTTGAATCGAACCTGTGAGGGATTGAAACATTTTTCCCCGGTTGCTATGAACCGGGTTGATTTTTTAGTTTGAATTGAACCTGTGAGGGATTGAAACTTGTTTTAACCACCGTTTTATTTTAAACAAATCCTTATGTTTGAATCGAACCTGTGAGGGATTGAAACGTTTTTAGAAAGGTTTTGGGTTAGCATTATTATGTCGTTTGAATCGAACCTGTGAGGGATTGAAACATTAAGTATTTCAATTGCTTCAGTCTTACATTAACAAGTTTGAATCGAACCTGTGAGGGATTGAAACCTATGATATACAAAAACAACAACTTTACTCTCATTTTGTTTGAATTGAACCTGTGAGGGATTAGATTAGGGTAATTTGTGAATTGAATTGGTGAGGGGGGGTTAAAGCATATAGTTTGTGGAAAGCTTTTAATGTTATGGTGAGTAAAAGGGTAAAAAGGTCAGAAAAATTTTTGATAATGTGCATGTAAAGTCAGTTTAAGAAATTTTGTAAGCCGGGTAATTTCAGAGAGTGTAGCTCTTGACTTTTATTTAATTTATTGATATAATTAGCACAGAGAGGAGCCTCCAAAATACTAAGGTGGATTTAAAATGGAATTAAAGTTAAAGTGCAAAACCATAACACCAATGTTTATGGCGGGGGCTGATGGTAAAACTCCTGAGTTAAGGTCTTCAGAGTTTAAGGGGATGATGAGGTGGTGGTGGAGGGCAATAAAGGCGGATGATGATATTGGAAAGTTGAGAAAAGAGGAAGCGGAAATTTTTGGAGGGACTGGGGAAGGAGAGGGCAAAAGCAAGGTGAGGGTGATAGTAAAGCCAGGCTCAATTGACATAGGCAATGATGTTCGTGAAGTAATCAACGATGATCCCGGATTAAAATATCTGTATTACTCAACATTCTCATTAAGGGCGAGGGGAGAGCCGATAATAAGGAAATATTATAAACCCGAAAGTAGTTTTTCGCTTGAAATAGTTTCATTTGATTATTATTCCTTTGGGAAAGCGAGCGCGGCGTTGTGGGCATCTATTTATTTAGGTGGATTTGGAACAAGGGCGAGAAGGGGAGGTGGAAATCTTGCTGTTGAAAGTGCTGAACCAAATAATATTAAGGGTATAGAGTTTTATTGTAATGCAACAAGTGTAGATGAATTGGAAATTTGGCTTAAAGAGAATTTAAAAATTGTCATTCAGTTATGTAATGCTAATGTAGGCAGTTTACAGTATACTACTTTAAAAAATGGAAAGATTCTCCTATTTAAACCTTTACGCTCATGGCGGGATGCACTCAATGTCATAGGTGAAAGATTCAAAAACTTCAGAAACAATAAGGAAGAAGAAATTTTTGAAACTCCAGCATTTGGAATGCCTGTTATGCACAATCGCTTTAGTACACGATTAGTTCCCTATGAAAATAGGCATGAGCGGCTTTCAGACAGATGGGCTTCGCCAGTGATATTTAAGGTGATTAAAGGGAAAGGAGAAAATTACTTCCCTGTTGTCATTTTTCTGAATCCCGGTGGAGTTAATTTAATTGGAAGGGAGGAAAGAGTTGGTAATGATTGGGATAATGCGAAAGAAATTCAAAAAATCACTTTTAAGATATTGTCATCTTTTAGAGATTATTTAAAGCCCACAAAGGAGTTAACCTTATGAGTAATTTTGCGGAAAAGTTAAAAGTATTTCTTCATGATCCAGTGGATAAATGTTTTGGTATTCAAACTCATATTGCGAGGGCTAAAGATTACGCTGAAAAAATAGGGGTTAGCGATGTAGATAAAGTGAGGGGGCCTGATATCATTGCATCATGTATGGAGCGGAGTTTGCTTCCAAGGGGTATTACACAGGATTTTAATCAGATCAGGCATCCTTTAAGTGAGGGGAAGATAGATGTTTCGGGTATTGATTTATCTGAAGTTTTCTCAGTTGTTGGTGAGGTTTTTGAGGAGATTGGAAAAGAAATAAGCGGTTATGATGATGAGCGTAAATTTCTTTATATCTGGAGAAATTTACTTGAAAAGCTTATTGAGAGATCCAGTGGTAAGCCTTGGTGCGGATATATACCACTTCTTCCAGCGGACACGAGGGTGCCAGATCATTCAATATGGGAGCATTTGAAGGTTTCGTCTGCAGTTAATGCATATTTGTATGATAGTGAATTAATGCAAAACAATTCACTATTTCTTTTTACTATTGGTCCTGTTCAATCTTTTATTTCGCAGGCAAGGAAGACGCAAGATTTTTTCATGGGAAGTTTTATTCTTTCGTATTTAACTTTTATTGGCATGAAAGAGATATTAAATAGGTATGGTCCAACCTCAATTATATATCCAGATCTTTTCAGGCAACCTCTTATGGATTGGTTTCTTGAGAGAGAGAAAAAAATTGATGTTCAAAATTCGAATTTAAGATTCGTAGATATTCCTACAATTCCAAATAGATTTGTTGCTTTAATCCCTGAATCAGATCGTGAAAAAATAAAGGAGTTAGCTGAAGGGGCAAAACGAAATATCTTCGAAGAGCTTGCATGCATTCGGGATAGGATTTTGCAAAAGTTAGATTTAAATGAGCAGAGGATAAAAGAGGCTATCGAGAAACAGCTTATAGATTTTCCGCAGATATATTGGGTTGCGATTTCTTGGAGGAAGGGTGAGGCAAATATTGGGGTTGATGATCTTAAAGATTATTTTTACGGTGACGAATTAGCGAAATGGAATAATTTTTGGAGTTTTGCAAAGGATAAAGGGGAGCATCCACCGAACATTGGTTTACTTTATCAGCTTCTTTACACTGCGCTTGAGAAATCGATGGGCGCAAGGAAAAATTTGAGGGGGTTCAGACAATTTGAGGAAACAGGGCGTAAATGTTCTGTCTGTGGGGAGAGGAATGTTTTATTTTTCTGGGAGACGAAAAACAAGAAAAAATTTACAAGATATAATCCAGAAGCGATAGATTTAACCGATAAGGTGAATCACAAGTATTTTTCCGACGGCGAAGGCTTGTGTGGGTTGTGCTTCATAAAAAGAACGTTTGAACTTTATCTTGAAGAACTTTATCCTGAAGAAAAGGTTGGTAAAAGATTTAAAGCTTTGACATTTCCATCGACGGCGGAGGTTGCAGTGGCGGATTTCAAGGAGAGGGCGTTGAAGGAGGCTAAAGAAAAGTTTGAAGAATATGAAAAATTGTTAAGAGATTTATTAGGTAACGAGTGTCCTATTGTTTCTCCAGTTCCGAAATTGAAGGATAGTTTACAGGATACTGTAGAAGGGGAATTGTTTTTTGAGGAGAATTTAGATAAGGGGGCAATAAAAGAAGAATTAGATGTTGATTTGACTGATGAGCAGATAAGGCAAATTAAAGAATGTTTTAAAGAGTTAACTGAAAAAGTAGGAAAGCCAAATCCTTATTATGCTTTAATTTATCTTGATGGAGACAACATGGGGAAGTGGCTTTCGGGTGAGCTTTTGCCTGAGATTGAAAACGCTTATAATTCTGAGGTGTGGGGGGCGTTACCGGAAGATTTTAAGGAGCAGTTGAAGGGTAAATCTTCAAGGAAGCTTTTGACGCCGGCGATACATGCTTCTATTTCAAATGCTTTAAGGAATTACTCGATAGAGTTTGTGAGGAAAATTGTTGAGGAGGAGCATCTTGGGAAACTTATATATGCTGGTGGTGATGATGTATTGGCTTTTGTTAATTTAAGGGATTTGCTTGATGTTATGGAGAAGTTAAGGTTTGCTTTTTCTGGTGAGGTAAGGGTTGAAAATGGACAAATAAAAGTGTCGGGAGAAAATCAAACAGGTTTTGTGGGAAAAGATGATGTTTATTACCTTACGATGGGTAAAAATGCGACGGCATCTATGGGGGTTGTAATTGCACACTACAAGGAGCCGTTAAAGGTAGTGATAGGTAGAGTTTTTGAGATGAAAAGGAAAGCCAAAAATAATCCTGATAAAGATTCCTTTTCAATTCTTTTGATGAAGAAGTCGGGGGAGGAGAGGATAGCGATGTACAGCTGGAGATACAAATGTAGTTCAACCAATGATATACTGCAAACCATTGATGTGATAAAAAGGGCGAAGAATGCAATGAATGATGAGAATGAAAGATATGTTTCTCATAGGTTTATTCAAAAGTTAAAAGGGGAATTTGTAAGGTTAAAGAATAAGAAGGGGCGTTTGGTGTCATCTGAGGGTGTGTTTAACGACGAGCTTCGTAGGTTAATTTCTCGTGCTTACAATTATAAAGGAAGCGGGAGGGATGATAAAGACAAGAAAAAGAAGTTTATTGAGGATTTTTACACAGATATTCAAAGACTTTTCTTGAAATCCGGCAGAGATTTAGACAATTTTACCAACTTACTTGAAATTGCAAGTTTTTTAAATAAGGGAGAGTAGTATGTGGTATAAGATTACACCAAATGATACTTTGTTTTTCAGAGGTGGGATGCCTTTCACAATGGGGGCGGAGTCTTGGACAGAGATAATTTTTCCGCCGAATCCATCGACGCTTTATGGTGCGATAAGAACTTGGTTGATATTTGCAAAGGGAAGTTTGAAAGATTTCAAGGAAGGGAGGTTCAAAGAAGAATTAGGAATGCCTAAAACAAATAATTTGGAAATAAAAGGTTCGCTTAAAATTAAAGGTCCAATTCTGTTAAAAGGGGAATTATTATTCCCTTCGCCGTTGGATTTATTGAAGAACAAAGAAAACAAGAGAGATAATATTTTAGAGTTTTTAACTTTTTCTGAGAAGCCTGATATATTTATTTCAGATTATCAAATGGATGGAATTTTGCTTTGGAAGGGTGTGGGGCATATGGAAGAGGCTGAGGGTTATATTACTGCTATTTATTTAGGTGATTATTTATCGGGGAGGAAAAGTTTAAGGCTAACGGAGAAAGATGAGCTTTACATTGTGGAGTCGAAGATTGGAATTGCAAGAAACCGTGTAACAAAAACTACAGTGAAGGGGCATCTTTATCATGTGCCGATGATAAGGTTGAAAGATGAAAAATTGAGAGGTGATGTGTCGATTGCTGTGTGGATTGAGGGGGTTGAAGATGTTCCGGAATCGGGTATAATTCAGATTGGTGGAGAAGGGAAAACTGCGAAGATAGAAAAAATGGAAAGTGATTTACTTCAAGAGATTGAGGATACAAGTTTAAATCTTAACAACAAGTTATTTAAAGTTTATCTTGCTACCCCAGCAATTTTTGAAAAGGGGTATTTACCTAAGTGGATCGATGAAAATTCTTTTGAAGGAAGTTATTGTGGTATAAACTTGAAATTGATTTCCTGTGCGATTGGGAAATATAGATTGATTGGGGGATGGGATATGGCGGAAAATAAGCCAAAACCTATGCGAAGGGCAGTTCCCGCGGGGAGTGTATATTATTTTCAGATACTTGATGATTCTGATGTTCAAAAGGTTAAGGATGTCTTTCATTTTAAGAATATTTCGGATATATATCCAGAGGAAGGTTACGGTTTAACATTTATTGGGGGCGTATCATGAAGAAGGTAATTACAATGGTTGGGACATCGATATTTGAGAATTATTTTGAAGAAGAAAGTGAGGATAAAATTTCCAGGGGCTATTTTGAAGATCTGCAGGAAAAGAGAGCTAAAGAATTTGATTTAGAAAAGGGGAAGATTCAATCTCTTAGAGATGCGATTAAGGAATGGATTGGCTCAAGAAAAGATAAAGGTAGGGCGAATTTGTCGGCAGAGGTGAAAAGTCTTTTAAAGTTAAAAGAGGAGTTAAAAGATGATGATTTTGAAGTTTATCTTCTTTATTCTGATACAATTTTAAGCAAGCTTGCGAGTCAGTTGATAGAAGAAATTCTTCAGGATTTAGGATTTGATAGTAAAAAAATTTACACGAGACTTATTAAGTGTTTGCAGGTTCAGGATAGAGAAGAGTTTAACACTGGTATGAGTGAATTGATAAATGAAATTTATAGGATTGCGGATGAATACTGGGATAATGTGATTATTAACATTACTGGGGGGTACAAGGCGACCATTCCGTATCTTACGATCCTTGCTCAGGTGAATAAATGTCCTGTTTATTATATATTTGAAAAAACTGATGCTTTGATAAAGATACCTTACATTCCATTAGATATTAAATGGGAGATATTTGAAAAAAATGAGGAATTTTTCACCAAGTTGGAGAGGGATGGGGTTAGTGAATTGAAGGGCATCAACGAGGAAGATTACGCAGATGTTTTGAGTTTGGTGGAGAAGGTTGAAAATTTATATTCTCTGAACAATTTGGGTATAGTTTTGTGGGAAAAGTATAAGCGAGGGTTTAGAGTTTTTTATGTATCTGGGTTGTTCAAGGAGTATATTGGCAAGGACCAAAATTTCAGGAACATAGCGGAAAAATCCTTATTAGAGCTTAAGAGAAGAATAGAGCAAAACCCACAGGATCCTGATTTAGACCATAGATTGGAGGATGTGGATTTGCAAGGATTTAAATGTTTTAAACATAAGGAAAGTAATTTACAGGTAAGGATTTTATATAAAGCAGAGGAAAGGAAGACTCGATATGGCGCTGTGGAGTATGATATTTATGCTGGGGCGATCAGCATAGGAAGTGATGTGCATAATGTTGAAAGTGAGTATATTGAAACTTTTAAAAGAAATTTACAGAAAATAAAAGATTTGGGAAATTACGAAGTTTATAAAATACAAAAGGAGGGATAGCATGTTTAGAAAAGTACAACCATTGTTCATAATTGCAGAGACTCCTGTTCATGCTGGAAGTGGGAGTGAATTGGGGCTTGTGGATCTTCCCATTCAAAGGGAGAGGCACACGGATTTTCCCAAGATTGAGGCTTCGGGATTAAAGGGTTGTATAAAGGAGGCGTTTGAGACTGCAAATAAGGAGGTAGATATTAATGGTAATAAAATAAGACCTAGGGACAAAATAAAATATAGGAAAGATAATACTGAAGTAGAACGAGACTATTTATCACTTGTTTTTGGTCCGGAAGACGGTGATGAGCATGCAAGTGCTATTGCTTTTACAGATGCGAGGATTCTTTTATTTCCTGTTAAATCGTTGAAGGGTATTTTTGCGTGGGTAACTTGTCCGATGGTTCTTGAAAGATTTGGGAAGGAGATCAGTATGGCTGGTATAAATTTTGACAATTTTGGAAATTTTGGTGAATTTACAGTACCACAACAGACAAATCTTGCGATTAACTCAAAAATTGTGCTTGAGGAGTTTACTTTTGAAGTGACTGAAAATGAAAAAGCAACTCAGGTTGCTCAATGGCTTGCTGAGAAAATTTTTCCAGCCGATAATTCTTATAAATTTTGGAAAGAAAAATTAAAGAAAGACCTTGTAATTTTAAGTGATGATGATTTCAAGCAATTTGTAAAGACCTCCACTGAGGTAATCACGAGGACGAGGATTGACGATAAAACTGGCACTGTTGCGTCGGGGGCGCTATGGACGGAGGAGTATTTGCCTCAGGATACGATTTTATATTCACTTGTGATGTTTACGGAGCCGAGGGTAGTGGAAGATGAGGGGAAGGGGGTATTTAAAGTAGGTGATTCGCAGAAGGAGGCAGAACTTGTTGCTAAGTTTTTTAAAGATGGGCTTCCAGAGGTAGTTCAAATAGGGGGAAATCAAACAATTGGGAAGGGTTTTGTAAGGTTAAAAATCCTTTGAAAATTAATAGGGAGGTGCAAATATGCCTGACAAAGAGAGTTTAATTACAAAACTTGAAAAGGGGAGGGCAGAGTTTGCGTATAGGTGTGTAAAGGAAGTAATTGAATTAAAACCTACAAATCAAAATAGTTATGCAAGTATAGCGATAAGGAAGTTTAAGGAGAATGTAAGAGAGTCTTTAGAAAAGGAGATTAAAGAAGGGAAAATTAACGAACAGCGCATTAATGAACTTTTGGAAAATCCAACTCAATTTTTAGATAAAGGTAAACTTAGTGATGAGGAAAAAAGAGTGCTTAGTTTTTATGAAACTTTATGTAAGAATTATCGTGCTTACGCAAGGAAAATTCCTCAGATGATTCTTTCCAATGGGCTTGGACAAACGCTTGCATTTGTTAAGTCGAAAGCAAAAAATGGAAATGCTTACGAAGTTTTATATTCGCAAATGACAGATTATCTTAAAAGCGATTCAACAGCGAGGATCCCGAGGCCACAGGATATAAATGAACTTGTTGAATGGGTTATTTCGCTTAATTCTTACCAATATCGTTATGCTACAGAGGAGATACTTGCATTTTTAAATTGGGTGAAGAGGTTTGCGGAGGGTTTGATTGAAACAGAGGAGGAGGGTGAAGGATGAGCGCTAAGAAAAGCAAGGGTTTTAAGAAGGAGGCAGGCACTGGAAAAATGAAGAGTATAAAGGGTGAAAAACCTGAGATAGAATATAGATTTTATAATCCAATTGATACGAAATATATACTTTACAGTGAAATTTTTAAAAAGGGGAGTGATTTTGAGAAGAACATAAATTTGCTTTTTTCTCGATTAATACCTGAAATTTCTAGTGAAAGGAGTGAAAATAAGGGTAAACATTTAGATTTTGTTATAAAAGAATTTGATAATTTTAAAAATAAGTTACAGATTTTTTCCCTTTTAAGTTCGAGAAGAGAAAGTTTTATTAAATCGTTGGAGGATGTTGGTTTTATATCTCGTGGTTTTTCTGCTTTATGTCAGTGGCGTCTTATAATTGGGCTTGGGGGAGTGCATCCGGAGGAGACGTCGATGACTTTACATCATATTTATGGGATTCCGTATATTCCGGGAAGTGCGGTCAAAGGGGTGACGAGGCATTGGGCGGTGTTGAAGTTTGCTGATAGGAGTGGTCAAGATGTAAACAGGATATCAAATGCCTTGGAAAATGGCGAAAATTTGGATATTGAAGTTGAAGGTATAAAATTTTCCGATCTAATAGAAATCTTTGGGACGCAAGGGAAGGTGGGCAGGGTTATTTTTATGGATGCATATCCACTACGGGAAGACGCGATAAATTTGAAGATTGATATAATGAACCCTCATTATCCTGATTATTATTCTGGGAAGCAACCTCCGGCGGATTGGCAGAATCCAAATCCTATAAAATTTTTGACTGTTGAGAAGACGCATTTTCAATTTTATTTGATTTCGCAGGATAGTTCTTTACTTCAGAAGTCGGAGGTGTTATTAAAGGAGGCGTTAGGGAAGTTTGGGATTGGGGCGAAGACATCTTTGGGGTATGGGATATTTGAGATTTAGGGGGAGATGCGTTAGGTGTTCAATTTTGTTTTGTGGGTTGAGGGGTTGTTTTATATTCGTTATTTCGTTTCCGAGAATCGCGTGAAGAAGTTAGCACATTGATTTTTGAATAATTTATTGATTTACAATCAAAAAGTCGCACTCTGACATAAACTAAGACATTTTGTCAGGGAGGTTGGCGGAAAAATTTGGGGTATGGGTTAACATTTAGGCTCTTGACTTTTGGTGGAAAATTTATTATATTATAGTGTCTGAATCTTGGTAGGTTTAAGTTTTATTTTATGGTGGTTTGAATTGAACCTGTGAGGGATTGAAACGATTTAGACAGCTTTCAACAAGATTATTTTCATTTGCGTTTGAATTGAACCTGTGAGGGATTGAAACCGGCTAATCGGGGATACATAGAAATACCAATACTCCGTTTGAATTGAACCTGTGAGGGATTGAAACCTAGGTTAAGCGATAATTAATTTGAATCGTTGAAAATTTTGAATTGAACCTGTGAGGGATTGAAACCTGTGGTCGCAACTTAAATATCGCATTGGCAAACAATTTGAATTGAACCTGTGAGGGATTGAAACTTTGATTTAAACAGGGATAATGACACTGGCATTCTATTTGAATTGAACCTGTGAGGGATTGAAACTGGGAAATTTCGGTTAAAGCAAGATGGAATGGGCTGGTTTGAATTGAACCTGTGAGGGATTGAAACGATACGACAACATCTTCAAGGTTGCGAGCGAGCTTCTTTTGAATTGAACCTGTGAGGGATTGAAACAGTATTTCAATTCGTTCCTCCTTGCTTAAAGTAACACGTTTGAATTGAACCTGTGAGGGATTGAAACTTCATTTTAGCCTCCATGATTTTTTTGTTTTTTTATTTGTTTGAATTGAACCTGTGAGGGATTGAAACATAATAAAGAAATCTGACAGTATCCATAGCAAAACTCGTTTGAATTGAACCTGTGAGGGATTGAAACATCTCTTCAACGCTCAATATTTTACCCTCTGGCGGGTTTGAATTGAACCTGTGAGGGATTAAAATGAAATTCTTGCTGTAAAATTATTTCAAAAAACACAAAATTCATTGCCTAAAAACTTATTTCACAGCAACTGTAAATGTTTTGCGTTAAGTTAAAATCATAGGAGAGGGGTTAAAATGTTAAGGAATTTATTTTTAGTTTTAATTTTTAATTCTTTAATTTTTTGTGAAAAGTTATTTTCACAACTATCGTT